>PWJF01000417.1 GCA_003560935.1 Ignavibacteriales bacterium | reverse complement strand
GGTCGGGAGAGCCGCATACAGCGGTTCGCTGGAGATAACCTCCACCCGGCTTTGATTACCATACCCCAGGTTGTTTAATCGCAACCTGGGTTTTTTTATTTGGGGGCACCAATGTATATTCAATATTTAGATGATTCCGGATCAATCCCCAACCCTACTGAAGATTATTTTGTCCTTGGGGGAATATGCGTTCCTAAGCGTTCAATGAACTGGCTTTCCTTACAACTGGATGACTATGCCTCACATTAGCCAGCCTAATAAATAAGGATAGGGCAAAAATAGAGTCCGTAACAATAAATCATTCTCAACAACAAGGAACCAAACAGCATCATGAAAGGAACAAGGCTTATTCCAAGCGAGGATAAGTCCGGAAAGATTAGTGGGTCTTCCATGAACAAGTACCAAAATAACTGGAGGCACTTTCATGCAAAGCATTATGACCAGCTGTGAACCCCGCCGGGACATCATTGCCGGGACATTTAACCCCGAAATATTCACAGCATCCCTGCCCGAGGTGATCCGGTACTACAGGGAGGACCACCGGGGTATTCACCCCATTTACACTGATGCAGAGGACTTTTTTGTCAATGGGACCTATGCCACAGACGGCTTTAAAATGATTCTCAACGAAGTCTTTGCCAGAATTAGCGGAGACGGGACAGCCCCTGCCATCCACAGGCTTGAAACCGCTTTCGGTGGGGGCAAGACCCATACGCTTATTGCCTGCACCCATATCGGCTACAAAGGCAAGGAGCTGGCCCAGGTTATCAGCGACATCATTGATCCCGGGATTATGCCCGAGCCCGGCGAAATCAGCGTGGTGGGAATTGCCGGCAATGAACTTCCTGTTCACAAGCCCAAGGGGGCAACCCTGATTCCTTATACCCTCTGGGGGGAAATTGCCTATCAGACAGGCGGTGAACAACTGTACATGAGGGTGGAAAGCGAAGCCGCATCATATTCAGCCCCTGGGAAAAATTATTTTGATATCGTGTTTGAAGGGAAAAAAGTCCTGGTAATGATTGATGAACTGGCCCAGTATTCTGCCAGGCTTTCTGCGGCAAGGCCTGACGGAAGCGAACAACTGGCTGCCTTTCTCATGAGCATGCACGAGTATGCCCGCACAAATACCGGTATTTCCATAGTCCTGACCCTGGCCAGTGCTGCTGATGCCTTTGCTGTATCCACCGGGGAGCTGACCGACCTTCTGAACAGGGTCACTGGCAAGGAAATGAACCCTGACCAGGCCCTGGAGATCGGGCAGAAAGCCATCAAAGGCATTGCCAGCGTCATATCCAGGGACGCTACGTCAGTTGTTCCGGTCCAGGCTGCAGAGATATCCCGGGTGCTTTCCAGGCGTCTTTTTTCCAGCATAGATGTTCAGGCGGCAAAGAATACAGCATCCCTCTACATGGACATGTACCGGAAAAACTCTTCCCTGCTCCCGGATGAGGCTTCCCGGGAAGATTTCCAGGACCGCCTTGTTTCCCATTACCCTTTTCATCCAACATTTATAGATTTTCTGAACAACAAACTGGCCACCTATGAAAACTTTCAAGGGACCAGGGGTGTTCTGCGCGTACTTTCCATGGCGGTGCGCAGGCTCTGGCAGCGAAAAATAAACGTGCCCATGATCCATATCTGTCACCTGGACCTGCGGGATGCCCGGACAGTCAACGAAGTGATCGGCCGTTCCGGAAGCAGCGACCTGCTTGCCGTACTTAATGCAGACGTAGGCGGTGCGGACACTGACAGCCTGACCGGAGGCCGAAGCAATGCCGAGCTTGCCGACCGCAAGAACCCACACCCCGAGGGCTGGCCTTTGTACGAATATACCTGGAAGACAGTTTTTCTGCACAGCCTGGTAGGCCGGGAACAGGGTCTGGGGTCGCGCATATTCGGGCTGACAAGCCAGGACGCCCTGTTTGAAGTCAGCTTCCCCGGCCTGACCCCGACACAGGTGGATACTGCCCTCAGGGAAATCAGCAACAGTGCCTTTTATCTGAGGTTCAACCAGGGCCGCTACTATGCCAGCCTGGACCCTTCCGTAAATATCGCCCTGGCCAGACTGCGCAGGGGGCTTGCGCCGGAAGCGGTGGAAACCCTGCTCGATGCCTCCGCCAGAAAGGTGATCAGGCCCGACGTATCCCGGTTCAATATTGTCCCCGATGTCATGGCTCCTGAAGACATACCGGACAAGAAGGGCAGGCCTTCAATTGCCATGGTCTCTCTTGGCGCAGGTAACATTGATGTCGAACCCTTTATTACTACTGCAGGGGAAAACCGTCCCCGCATGGAACAGAATCATGTCTTTCTGCTGGTGCCTGATACAGTCGTGGTCAATCCTCCTGCATCCATGGGAGGTTTTTCACTGCCCCCTTCCGCAGCAAAGGCCGTTGAAAAACTGAACAGATTAAAGGATCTTGCCCGGACGGTACTGGCAATGCGCGAACTCAGGAAAAACCCTCAGAATCACGGCATTAATCCCCAGAAGCTGGATGCGGATGAATTCAGGGGGCGTTACGAAGAAAGGGAAAATTCCCTGGCCTCTGCCATCACTGAAAGCTATTCCAGCCTGTGGTTTCCGTCTGCCAGCGGACAGATAGCAAGCAGAGAGATCAAAACATCCGGGGGTGAAGGGGGTTCGCCGGTAATAGAACAGGTCAGAAAAACCCTGCGTGACAACGGAGAACTCATTGCCAGCGAGGATGCCACCCGCTCCGTTCTGACCAATCTCAAGAAGCTGTTTTTCCAGCAAAGTGATGTTGCCGAGGTTGATCACCTCAGGGAAAGCTTTCAATGTATTCGCACCTGGCCGGTGCTGGAATCACCGGAAGTGCTGGAGCAGTTGATCCGGGCCGGTGTCAGCAAAAATATCTGGTGCATGTTTCGCATCAGCAGTGCTGAAAGCACGGCACCGGATGAATTTTACAGCGCGGACACCGGAGAAGTCCCCCTGGACCTGGATATGAACAAGGGTTACTCCCTGGTGACCATTGAGGGAGCAAGGCAAAGGGGCTGGGGGGTTACAGAAGGACCTGACCCCAGGAAAATCCGGGACTACATCTGGGAGACGGCCGGGGAAAAGCCCGAGTTCACTGTTGGCTATCTTCATGAAAAGATAAACGAAAAATACTCTGATCTGCCTGAAAAGGATATCCATGAGGCCATCAGGCAGCTTATCCGGGAAAACAGGATTTACGCCCATAAACCGGTTTCAGGCCCGGACACGGAAACCGACCTGATCCGGGGCGACAGGGCCGCCCTGTATATGCCTGATCCTGAGGATATAATCATCACCCCGGCCCAGGCTGTAAAAAAGAATCTCCTGAAAAAAGAAGACAAGGCCTTCCGTCTTTCCGGCCCGGAAGGAACAAGGGCTGTCATGCCTCTGCTTCGCAGGATCGGTTCCATATACGCACGGGGAGGAAGGACCAGTATTGATTTTCTCGACCTGACAGGACTTAATTTGCCTGCCGGTGGCACCCTGCGCATTGGAGTTGAAAATGCCGGCCCGGAATCCATGAAAGACCTGGCTGAGTTTTTTGAGATTATCAGCAGCCTGATCCAGGCAAAAGAAAACACGGACTGCTTTATTGAAATCAGTGAACCCGAAGAGGACTGCGCATTAATCAAAGAACTGAAGAAGAATATGAAATAATTAGGAGCCCGTGTGAACAAAAATAGACCATCAAAAAAACTGATCCAGCAGCAAAAGCATTACAACAAGTTTGTCAAGCCCCAGCTGTCCAAGGCTCCCTGGGTGCTCAGGATCACCGAGCACAAGGACAAGCCCCTGCCTGTTTTTGTGATCAAGCAGCGCATCCATCCTGATCAGAGAACCGATGCCAACGGCCTGATTGCCCCCCGCTCCGTGCTGGTGGAAAAAGGGCTCGTGTACGGCCCAACTCAAAAACGGTGTCTGCCGGTACTACGGACCATCCTGGCCCGGGTCACTGATCACCGGGACATCCCCATGGAACTTCAGCAGTATCTGAACGGTCCCAGGGTGGAATTCAGGGGCAATCTCCCGCTTGATGATGAGGCAGTCTATAAAGTGGCCCTGATCTTCAAGCTTCAGGAAAGGATCAAGGAACTGGACCGGGTGGAACTCATAGCCCGCCGGGTGGAACGCTTCACCAGGGAAGAGGCGGGATACTGGTTTTCCAGGATGAGCACTTATGGCGATGCAGCCAACAGGTGGGCCATGGCCGGGATGAAGATCATGCTTTCGGGCCACCCAAAGGACCCCAATGTAGAAGCAATGCTCAACGAACTCAGGTAGAGGGCCGGGATTAATATGAGCGAATCCTGGAAAAATGACCTTCGGCTGATAGAAGCCGGATTTCCCTGCCACCAGGTAGGGGCTGAAACCCAGCGGGAAAGAGGGGCAAGCTCAGCCCTTCCACCTCTTTATTACCTGC
>PWJF01000174.1 GCA_003560935.1 Ignavibacteriales bacterium | reverse complement strand
TATTCGAAACAGAGAAACGGGCGAGACGAAACGTGCGGCACGTAACGTTCGATCGCGCATCTCATGGTCTCCTGACGGAGAGAAAATATACTTCTCGCGTATTACACGCAATAACCCGTACTGGCAGGGATTCAGCGACCTATTTGTTGTTGAGATCGAATCAGGTGCTACAAATCGGTTGACAAACGGACTCAGACTGCATGATCCCGATGTCTCACCCGATGGGAGCACGCTGGCAGCGATAACGGTGGCTGACGGCACACAAAATCTGGTACTATACAAAATTGAGGATGAACGAATAACTTACATAACGGATAATAAGCACGGGGAGCAGGTGTATGCTCCAAAATGGTCTCCCTCCGGCGATGAGATCATATTTGCGACATCATCCGGGTTTAATCGTCATATAGTTGAGTATTCATTTGAAACGGAAAATTTTTCGATTCTTGCAGGCAGTGAAAACTTTGATGCTCGAGATCCGGTATATTCACCGGATGGAATCCAAATATATTATGCATCCGATGAGACCGGTATCTTTAACATCTACAGATATAACCGTGTAAACATGCTGATTGAAAGGGTAACCAATGTACTCGGCGGTGCATTTATGCCTTCGGTTAGTGAGGGTATTCTGGTGTATGCCGCTTATAAGTCGGATGGATATAAAATAGCTCAATATAACGATTTAAGCCCGGTCGATGAAAGTAAAAAATATATAGCGGGCACGCCTGCCTGGTTTGATGAAAGTTTACACGCAGCCTATAATCCTGGAACCGATGATAAAGGCATTAACTGGAATCGGCTGCGAAATTATGACGACCGCGACGTGCCCGGATATGATTCGGAGGGCTACTCATCTGTATTTACCAACACGATGCTTGTACCGTTAATTAGATTTGACAATTATATCCCCGAGCGTGATTTTACGGATATGATCAAACCGGGATTGTATCTGATGACCCGGGATATTCTGGAGCACCATGCGCTGTTTGCGGGAGCAACAATTAATCGGCGGTTAGAGCGTGATCTCTTTGCCATATTCGAGTGGAGCAGCGGGCTGCCACCATTCTCACTTTTCGGCTGGTATCCCCGAATATCATTCGAGATTTTTAACATCACCCGCAAAACGGATGCTCTGATCGAGCTTCGAGAGGATTTAAAAATAGATGTAGACGTCACTTACAATCTTACAGAATTTAATGTGGTCCTGAAAGATCACATTGTCCATCCGTCAAATGAACTTGAAATACTCTACCGTCACAGCCGGTACGGTTATGATGTCGGAAGTTTCTTTATTCCCGAAACAAACAGGCTTGTTGGAGCATTCGGCGAATTGTATCTGGTGGGAAATATCCTGCAGGCACAATTGACTCACCGGGGCATAATTCCGACCATCCAAACGGAAATTAATCCGGTCGGCAGATTTATTCGTTTTCGATACGGATATGAGTTCAATAAATTCAATCCGCGGTTGGAATACGATGACGAGGAGAACATACTCTTCACGGACTACGACAGACCAAGATTTCATCGCGTTGAGGGTGAGTGGCGTGAGCATTATCGGGTATCGCGAAATCAAACATTAACTGCGCGTCTTCGCGGCGGTTCGATTATCGGGAAAGAAGTCGATGAATTCTTTAATTTTTATATCGGCGGTTTGATGGGAATGCAGGGATATCCGTTTTATTCACTGGGAGGGAACGAATTTGTATCGCTGAATTTGACCTATCGCTTTCCGCTCTGGGAGGGGATTGATTTCAGACTTGCACAGATGCAGTTTGAACGATTGTATGGTTCGATATTTACAGACATCGGAGACGCGTGGACGGGTTCGTTCACGGGAGTTGATGAATTAAAACGTAACGTGGGGTTTGAACTCCGGCTTGAATCATTCTCGTTTTATTCATATCCCACCCGTATATTCTTCAGTGCCGCATACGGGTTCGATGAGTTTACGCGGATATTTCGCGATGAACCGGTGACATACGGAAAACAATGGAATTTTTATTTCGGAATTCTTTTTGGTTTTGATCTGGGAACGGGGTCGCTATGGAAAAGGTAAAATATATTTTGATGGTGATGTTGATGCCGGCGGTTTCATTTGCGACGAATCCGCCGTTTAAAAGCGAGTCGCTTTCATATTCGATTTTTGATCAGAATGTGATGGGATATTGTTCGGGTTCTGTTCTTGATGGAATGGAGTCCCGGGATGGGATGCGTTCCAATACTACGATAAGCAGGAAGTCGCCGTTGCTTGCCGGTTTTATGTCGGCGGCAATACCGGGTGCAGGTGAAGTATATGCCGGGCGGTGGTGGCGCGGAATCATGCATTTCGGTGTAGAACTTGCCGCATGGGGGTTTTATTTCCATTATGACAGCAGAGGAGACAGTCAGACAAGATTATTTGAACGGTATGCCAATCAACACTGGAGCGTGGTAAAATATGCTCAATGGTTAAACGATTACTTAGGTGCAAACATCAACATTAATGGCGACACGAGTTTACCTCCATGGGAACGGGTAAACTGGACGGAACTAAATGATTTCGAAAAAACCGTCCCACATTTCTCACATAGACTTGATCCATATGGTACCCAGCAATATTATGAAATGATCGGAAAATACCCGCAATTTAATCGGGGGTGGGAGGATTCAACGCCCCATCCGGATCCATCGGTTGAAGTTAGCGTTAATAATGGACCCGGCTTGTATTATCATGATATATCTGAAATGTTCTTATTCTATTCGGGTAAGCGGGGATACGCGAATACACTCTACGCCCGTGCACATAACGCGGCGATTGTAGTGTTTTTAAATCACTTCATCAGTGCCTTTCACGCCGCATATCTCGCACACCGTTTTAATGAAACACACTTCACCGTCGATATCGAAAACCGCAACGATATCTACGGCGAACGCTTTGTACCAACGGTGAGGTTGAGGGTAGGTTTTTAGATATCTTCGAAATATCGGTTGACATTTAACGTTTTTCCATTTGTAAACTGTCTATTGTCAACTGTCAACTTACTTCCTCACTCTCAACAAGTTAAACAATCCCCCAGTGAGGAAAAGCAAATTCGGAAGCCAGGCCATAAACATGGTATTATACTGACCGCTGTGCCCGAGCGTTTCGCTTATCGCCATGAATGCCATATAGATAAACGTGATGAGAACACCGACGGCAAACTGCAGTGCAATGCCGCTGCGTCGTTTTTGTGCGGAGAATGGCACCCCGAAAAGTATTACGATCATGCTCGCAAACGGAAAGGCGATCTTCGCATAGTAATCCACTTCCCATCGAGCGGTTCGCTGTCCGGCACGCCGTTGTGATTCAATGAATTCGCCGAGCTCGAAGTAATTCATCTCATCGGGCTGGAGCTGTTTTTTTGCAATGTCCTCGGGATTGAAGCGCAGGCTCTGCATAGGAAGCGTATCGAAGGGTGTTAAAAATTCGGCATCTCCGCTGAATTCACGTTTCGTCCCGCGATGTAATGTCCATATACGCTCTTCCGGGTTCCATTCCATCCGCGATGCATCGTAGCGCTGTGCCAGCACGGCAAAGTTTGTATCTGAAAATTCCTGAATACTGACGCGGGAAACTGCATTCGTTGATTCATCGTAAAATCCGAGTGACAGAAACCGAACCGGACTATCCTGGATATAGATGTTATATCGTGCAATATCCGTTCTTCCGCCTTTGGCGAGATGTTCTCGCTCTATCTGATACTTCTCTTTGTTTGCAAGCGGAACAACCCATCCGTTAAAATATACAGAAGCACAGGTGACTATTACACCGATAATGAGGAACGGTACCATGAAACGGTACAAGCTCACGCCTCCAGCCTTCATTGCAACAAGTTCATTTTGAGTAGAGAGTTTTCCGGTGGTAAATAAACTCGAGAGCAGCATCGCAACCGGTATCATCGACTTGATCATTTCCGGTATGAAATAAATGTAATACAATATTACAATTTCTACCGGAGCACCGCGATCAATGAAATCATCTACGTTCTCCATCAGATCGATAATGATAAATATCATGATGATGGCAACGAGTGCAAATAAGAAGTGCCAAACGAACTGCTTGATGATATAGAGGTCAATCAACTTCATCTCTGATCACTACTTAACGGGGTTTAGGAGGAATCGTGAACATAAAGGATTTTTTCTCCAGGTCTTCCGGAGAGTCGATACGCCAGCTCCTTGGAACAAACTTTTTCAGTTTATCCCAGTTGATCAGCAACCGTTCTTTCTGGGTTCTGATGGTAAGGTAAATACCTGCAGGGAGCAGCAATATGTTTGCTCCCCACATACCGATAAAGGGAGTAATATATCCCCGATCGGCAAGTTTTTCACCGCCGATAAGAAACGACCAGTACATGAGGAAGAAACCTAAGCTTATCCCGGCTGCGACACCGAAACCGCCTTTGCGAGTCATAATTCCG
>PWJF01000392.1 GCA_003560935.1 Ignavibacteriales bacterium | reverse complement strand
GAGCTTACCGTTCAAATAGAGTTTAACGATGCCATAATGCCCGATGTGGTCCATGTTGCCCTTGGTCCCGATCAGGACAGCATTACCGGCGTAAAAGAGGTGCGGATCGAGAACAACGTACTCTCTGTCTGTACGCTGAATGAAGCCGGTACATGGCGCGCCACTCCGGCTCGAATACAAGCAGTTTAATTAATTAACCGAAGTTAAAGGCAGACGTACTATGGATACAAGAAATAAAATAAAATCGGATAATCGGAAACACCCCCGGTACGGAATGGTGGTCGATCTTGACAGGTGTAAGGGCTGCGGCTCATGTTCAATTGCATGTGCGGTGGAAAACAACCAGCAGCCCGCAACGCCCGATATGAACAACCGTACCGGTGTCACATGGATGAGATTGTATAAGGTTCATAACGGTGAACCTTTTCCCGATAGCCGGGCGGTATTTGTACCGATGTTCTGTCAGCAATGCGACGATACCCCCTGTTTATATGTATGTCCTCAAAACGCAGTCGAACTGGATCCGATGACCGGGATTGTCGCACAAATTCCGGAGCGCTGTTTCGGATGCAGGTATTGTATGGCTGCATGTCCGTACGAAGCGCGATACTTCAACTGGTGGGATCCGGTGTGGCCTGAAGGAATGGAGAAAACGCTCAACCCGGACGTCTCTCCGCGAATGCGCGGTGTAGTGGAGAAGTGTAATTTCTGTCACGGACGGTGGCAGAAAGCCCGTGCTAAAGCGGCTGCAGAAGGAAGAAGAGAGCTTCGCGAAGATGAGTACGTGCCGGCGTGTGTAGAGAGCTGTCCGATGGGTGCTCTTACGTTCGGTAATCTGGACGATCCGGACAGTAAAGTCTCAAAGTTAGTAAAAGACCCGGATACGTTTAAAATTCTCGGCCAATTCGGGACAAAGCCGAAGGTATATTATCGCACGACGCGGAGCTGGGTGCGCAGGGCAGTTAATCGCGATGTTTATAGTGAAAAAAAGGAGAAGGTCCATGGATAAGCAATTAATTGTTCGAGGCGTCACTCGAATGGAGTTTAAAAGATTCATTACGTACCTGATACCGTGGTTCATCCTGCTGGGAATCGGGTTGTATGCCATGTACCTGGTTTTCAGATATGGATTGAACCATACCAATATGGATAATCGATTTGCATTCGGTTTGTGGATCTATTTCGATCTTGCTATTATCGCCCTCGGTGCAGGAGCGTTTTTTACCGGATTACTATTATATGTATTTAAACGGCATGAATTCAAGTCGGTAATAAACAGCGCCGTTGTTATCGGATTTATATGCTACAGCGGGGCAATCGCCGCACTGGTTGTCGACGTCGGCCAACCCCTGCGTGCATGGTTTACCCTCTACCGGCCGAACGCTCACTCAATGCTTGCCGAGGTAACATTTTGTCTCACGCTGTACCTGTTCGTTCTTGCCGTTGAGTATGTACCGATCGTATTGAAGAACCGCAAGTTGAAACAGATACCGTCGTTTCTCGTTTTTGAATTTAAGTTGCACACATTTATGCCTATCCTTGCCGGGATCGGAGCATTGCTATCGTTCTTCCACCAGGGTTCGCTCGGCGGGATGTTCGGTGTGTTGAACGGGCAACCGTTTGCATTCCGTGAAACGGTCTTCGTTTTTCCGTCAACCTTCTTCCTGTTCGTGCTTTCGGCGATAGCAGCCGGACCGAGTTTTGTTTTACTTACAACATGGATTGTGTCGAAAATTTCCGGTAAACGTGTGGTGACAAAAAATGTATTCATGAGTCTCGGAAAAATCTCCGGGATCCTGCTGATCGTTTATGTTCTGTTCAAATCCATCGACTCACTTATATGGTTAAACAAGACATCGCCGGCAGTCGGATTCTCTGCAGCGGATCATTACGGATTTGCACCGTTCGGCATATGGATACTTTCGGTGGAGATTATCGTGCTTGGACTGATTCCCGGACTTATTCTCATTAGTAAGAAATTGCGGGCTAAGACACCCTGGCTTCTTACCGGAGCAGTACTGGCATGCGCCGGCGTCGCCCTCAACAGATTCGTAACTACCATCCAGACGCTCTCACTGCCCACGCTGCCGTTTGCAGATTTTCTGACATATGTTCCGACGTGGGAAGAGGTTGCGATTTTCCTGATGGTGATCGCCTACGGTGTAATTGTATATTCATTTTCATTCAGATACCTCCCGCTCTTTCCGCAAGAGCGAGAGCTGAATCGGAGATAAAATGATTACGGTTAAGAACGGTTACTGTCGGTTAATGACGGTTTCCTTCGGTTGCCTCTCCCGCAACCGTGAGCAACCGGTAGCAACTGATAGCAACCAATAGCAACTGATATTAACCGTTACAAACAGTCTTTAATCACAAAAAAGGAGATCCACCATGTTTCCATGGGTTCATGAGTTTCGCTGGGAGATCGGTCATTTAATTTTCACCGGCGGTTTCGCATTAGTTCTGGTTGCAATTCTCACGGCTATAACGCTTGTATTTAAAAAAGTATATCAGATTTACAAACGGCGGCAGGTCGAAAAAATCTTATGGCAGGCAACATTCGAAGATTTTCCTTCACAAACCAGAACATGCCGCCATGCAATCAGCGGCGTACTCAAACAGCGTGTTTGTAATAATCATTTCGAATGCGGCGCGTGTGCGGTTCATAAACAACTTATAGAACACGGCATACCCGAAAAGGTCCTGGCAGCCGCAGGAGATTACGGCAATATGGAAATATTCGGACTTAACATCCCGCTTGACAGAATGTATCACCGGGGCCATACGTGGGTGAAACAGGATGATGAAGGGAATTATCTCGTCGGTCTCGACGATTTCGGAAAACGTCTCATCGGTAAACCCGAGGAGGTGGTTCTTCCAGAGATCGGCAGCCGGTTATACGCAAACGGCACGGCATGGAAAGTGAAGCGGGGAAAAGCCGACACCCGTATTCTTTCTCCGGTCGACGGCGAAGTTCTTGAAACAGGTGACGATGAAAAAGGATGGTATCTGAAGATAAAACCGGCTGCGGACAACAGCGATACCAGTCATTTACTGAAAAGCGGCAAGGAGGTGAAGGCGTGGTTTATGAAAGAACTTGAACGCCTTCAATTTGCACTCGCATCCGACGGCATTGGCGTAAGTCTTGCAGACGGTGGTGTCCTGATAGACGATCTTCCGAAATCTCACCCGGACGCCGATTGGGACGGCGTGTACGGAGAGATGTTTCTGGAACCATAAAATCTACTATGAGGATGGAAGAATTACATGTTACAAATAAAACAGAATGGTGAGCACGATACCTGGCATGATGTTTTTCTTAACCTCCCTGCCGCCGTACGCACATGCCGGCATGAATTCAGTTTCTATGTACACAACAGGGTTTGCGAAAACTACTTCAATTGTGCAGACTGCGTTATCCATAAGAATGTGGAACGACTTGAAGCGTCACGTCGTATACACGGGTGGCATGAGAAATCACCGGAAGGTGAAGTGTACGGTGTATCCGTACCGGCCGACCGGCTTTATCACCGTGGACACACTTGGATAAAGGAAGAATCCGACGGGACCTATTCTGTCGGACTCGATGACTTCGGTGCACGTCTGATCGGCAAGCCGGACAGCGTCGACCTTCCCGATATCGGCTCCAATGTCGAGGCCAATGAACCGGCATGGAGAATGATTAAGCAGGACGCAGAGATTTCGCTGCTGTCACCGATTAGCGGGATAGTAGTAGAGACAGGAAGTCCGGACAAAGGATGGTATCTGAGAATCAAACCGGAAGGCAACGGGGAAGCCACGAAACATCTCTTAAAAGGGGCAGAGATAAAACGATGGATGATGAAAGAGATTGAACGGCTGCAGATGCGCCTATCGGACAAAGATCTCGGAACAAGTATTGCCGACGGCGGGGTGTTGCTTGATGATCTTCCGGTAGCGTATCCCGATGCCGACTGGCGCAGGGTTTATAAAGATATGCTTCTGCAAGGGTAAGCGAGGGGTTGAGGGAAGCCGGCCAGCGCAACAGCACTGCTACAGATATGTAGCTCCTACCGGAGCGCAACAGATTTTTATTGATCATCAAACCATTCGTAATGGCACTCTACCGGAACAAAATAAAGCATCGCATAAAAATGGGATGTGGAGAATCGGAAACGTATTAAAGATATAATCCCACAATCATTCCATCCCGGAGGGATGTCATATCTGTAGAAACTGCCCACTCCATCCCCCATTGCCTCCGCTCCGGCAGGAGCGGTACCATATTTTGATCATTGTTTATGGATTTCATTTTTTGTTAACTCTATTTTGTGCCACTCCTAACGGAGTGGAAGCGGAGCGGTTTGGGATATCATTTGTTACAGATATGGCGCTCCTAACGGAGCGCGATAGTCTGCCATTACCAAGGAGGATAATCGAAAGAGTTCCTCTTTACACGGGGGGCT
>PWJF01000133.1 GCA_003560935.1 Ignavibacteriales bacterium | reverse complement strand
TCTTTACCAACGTGGCCATGACACCGGACGGTGATGTATGGTGGGAGGGGATGACCGAGGAACCGCCGAAAGAATTGATCGACTGGCAGGGAAACAAATGGACACCCGACAGCGACAAACCGGCGGCTCATCCGAATGCGCGGTTTACCACACCGGCGCGTCAGTGTCCGTCAATCGATACGAGGTGGGAAGATCCGCAGGGTGTTAAAATAAGCGCCTTCATATTCGGCGGTCGCCGCAGTAAGACCGTCCCGCTCGTCTTTCAATCCGTTAACTGGAATTTCGGTGTATACATGGCATCGACGATGGGATCGGAAACAACCGCTGCAGCAGCCGGTGCGGTAGGTCAGGTAAGACGAGACCCGATGGCGATGTTACCGTTCCTCGGGTATCATATGGCGGATTACTTCAACCATTGGTTGCAATTCGGTCGTACGGTACCGAACCCGCCCCGTGTCTTTTTTGTGAACTGGTTCAGAAAGGATGAAAACGGAAAATTTATTTGGCCGGGATTCGGCGAGAATATGCGCGTTCTGAAATGGATCGTCGATCGTGTGCGCGGACGTGCATACGCGATCGAAAGCCCGCTTGGATGGATGCCGCGGTATGAGGATATGGAATGGAAGGGATTAAAGACATTTTCACATAAACAATTTATCGATCTCATGTCCGTTGAGAGAGAAGAATGGAAACAGGAAGTAATATCGCATGATGAACTATTTGTCGGTAAATTGTATGATAAGTTACCGAAAGAATTTATACACATGCGGGAATTACTAATGTCGAGTCTCTGGCGGTCGCCAGAACACTGGGGGCTGGAACCCGAAGACATCCCGACATGAGTTCGTCAGTAAATAATTCACATATTCTCATTACCGGCGGCACCGGTTTATTCGGCGGAGCGCTGATTGAGAAGTATCTCACCGAAGAAACCGGTACTGCACTCTATCCCCTGGTGCGTGCATCAACCGATGAAGAGGCGCGGCTGCGACTCCTCCGGTCAATGTGTTCTTCTCCCTCATTTTCCGACCGGCTGTTGCAACACTTTCATGAACGGGTGAACGTGATTGCGGGGGATTTCATACAAGCATCCCTCGGAATACCCGCCGACCGTTATTCCGGATTAACGGGATTGATCACAGATATTTTACACTCCGGCGCATCGGTCGATTTTGGATTACCGCTTGACGATGCACGTCTGATCAATGTACACGGAACGGAGAATATGCTTAAATTTGCACAGAATTGTTCAAAGCTCAATGCATTTATTCATATATCAACCGGACACGTCGCCGGAAAACGTTCGGGAAGGATCATGGAAGACGAGCTGAGCACCGAGCAGGGATTCTTCAACAGTTATGAACAAACAAAAGCCGAATCCGAGTTGCTTCTAAACGAATATATGGAACAACTGCCGATCACCATTCATCGTTTGACAACCGTGATAGGTGATCATGCAACGGGACATGTACGGCAATTCGGTTTCTTCCATAACAGCGTGCGGTTACTTTCACAGGGAATCATCCCGTTTCTTGCGGGAGACAAAAACGGTCATCTCGATCTCATACCGACCGAATATCCGGTGCAGGCTGTGTATCATTTACACAGAAAGAATTTTAAGCCCGGCTCAACGTATCACATTTGCAGCGGACCGGAGCGATCGTTCACACTCGAGGCATTTCTGAATGAAACGATAAACTATTTTAAAAATATCTATACCAACGATTCTCTCGTCACACCCTAGATTATAACACAGGATGAATTTAAGAAAAGAATTTTTCAAACTAACAGTGCACGCTTAACCGCGGTCATGAATACACTCGACACGTTCATCGGCCACCTCACATTACCGAAAGTATTTGACCCAACAAATGCATTACACGATCTTGAGGAGAGCGGCATCGAGACGCCGAATATACGATCGTATTACTTCAAGATTATGGATGAATGTGCGAGGAGGAAATTTGGTAAAAAATAATTGTATACCGAAGAGTATATCCAAACTCCCGCAACCCGTTCTGGCAGGTCGTCTATATTTCAATCGTCGGTCAACGGCAGCCTAATCGTAAAGGTTGTCCCTTTCCCCTCTTCACTCTCGACATCAATCCTGCCGTTGTGTGCTTCGACAATCCATCGAACGAGCGACAAACCCAGTCCCGTCCCTTTATGAACTTCCTGGTCGTGCCGGGAGACTTGATAAAACGGTTCAAAAATTCTATCGAGTTGATGATGAGGTACACCATAACCGGTGTCGGATATTTTAAATTCAAGTGCTCCGTTCACAGTTCGATAGGAGATGTGAATTCTGCCCTGTTCCGGAGTGAACTTTAGCGCATTCTCAAATAGATTAAAAAACAACTGACGAAGCCGTCTCGGGTCGCACTGTACCGTCACCTGAGGGCCACGAGCAAGTATAACAGAAATATTTTTTTCCCTCGATAAAAAAAGCGCTTCATCGTAGAACTCTTTAATAAATGTATGAAATTCAACATCCGACTTTTCGAGTTTTAACGTTCCGGCTTGTATCGTACTGATCGTAAGAAGATCGTTGACAAGATGATGTAATCGAATCACCTCATCGTAGGTCGATGCTATGATGTCTTTGAGATACGGGAGTGCGGCATCCGCTTGCAATCCGTCCTCAAGTTGATTTCTTATAATGGTAAGCGGCGTGCGTAACTCATGGGATGTAACCGATGAAAAATGGATTACCTGTTGTAATTTCTCATGCCGTTGTTTCATAAACCCGTGTATCGATGTAACGGCAGACGATACATCGTTATTGACGTTAATGTTTAATGAAGGGAAAGCATTACTGATCGGGCGATGTTCAGCATCAACGGTAATATTTTTAAGCACATGTAACGGTTCGAGATATTTTTTGGATATCAGGTGAGCACCGATTACGCTGCCAACGATAAGTAGCGGCGTAACCACCGCATAAAAAACCCATAATGCAGTCGGTGATGATTCTACGGGATCGAGTGTATTAAAGAAAATGACGGCGCCCGCAGCGATAACAATACCAATCACAATGGTAACGGACAAGGTGTACCATACAAACACCTTCCTGCGGACATTCATATTTCTACTTCTTCTTATTTATCGACCATGACAAAGCCCTGACCCCGGACGGTATTGATGAGCTTACACGAATGTCCTTTATCGATTGCCTCACGAACGTAGTAAACATATACATCGACAAGGTTTGTTCCTGTATCGAAATGATACCCCCACACCTGTTCGGCAATTCGTTTCCTGGTCAGAACTTGATTTTTATTTCTGAGAAAGAATTCCAACAATGAAAATTCCTTCGGCGAGAGATTAATTTCTTTATCCCCTCTTTTCACGCACCGGTTTTTGATATCCATTGTTAGATCACCGGCTGTGAGAATATGATTCGACGACATTTCGGCACGACGTAGAATCGCCTCGACCCGTGCAAGAAATTCACCCGAATCAAAGGGTTTTATCAAATAATCATCGGCTCCCAGACGAAGACCCTTTACACGATCTTCAACGGTATCACGGGCAGATAGAATCAGAACCGGCGTCGAGTCCAGTTGGAGGCGAATTTCGTTCAGGAGATCATATCCCGATTTTTTCGGGAGGTTGATATCGAGAATCAGGAGTTTATATTTATTTGCCTGAACTTTGTTGACTGCGTCTACACCATCGAAAGAAAGCTCCACCGAATATCCCTCACGCTTCAAATGACGCTCGAGAGAGCGTGCCAGTTTTTTCTCGTCTTCGATGAGTAAAACGTGAGCTTTGCCGTTCGTTGCTTCTTCCATAAATCCCCCAATTATCTATAGTATATCAAAGGATATTTTCGCTCCTGCCTGAGTGAATTATTAGTATACTCTAATATACAACAGAGATATGAAATCATCAACTTATTGTGACACAGCGCACCTATAATTATTTTAATATTATTAAAAATATTTGCTAAGAAATATTTGGCCTACTCATCCGACAACTGACGATATTTCTCCCGGTATCGCTCAAACAGATTCTTTTGCTTATCCGCCATATCAATTTTTCGTCCCTGAATAAACATCTGCTCCACAGTCGTTCTGATATCGAGCAATTCGCCGTCGGTGATGATCAATGTTGCATCCTTTCCCTCTTCAAGTGAACCGATCCGGTCAGACAAACCGAATATTTCTGCGGGATACAATGTGATTGCCTTTAATGCTTCCGCTGCCGGTAAACCATATCCCGCTGCCGTCGCAGCATGATGACGGAGCCGCATTGCGTTTGCCGATCCGTATTCGCCGGTTATCGCAAATTGTATCCCCGCCTCGTACAGTTTTGATGCATGTGTATATATTTCATCGTATCCCTGCCACGGACGGGAGGGACTTGACAATACAGGTGTTATAATAACCGGTATTTCTTTCACTCTAAGCTGATCTGCGGCAAACTGTGCATCCCGTCCGCCGAGT
>PWJF01000251.1 GCA_003560935.1 Ignavibacteriales bacterium | reverse complement strand
GTGAGCATATTATTAAAATCATGTGCAATTCCGCCCGCGAGGTTGCCGAGACTGTCGAATTTCTGCACCTGTATCATGTGCTCTTCTAGTTTTTTTATCTCGGTAGTATCCTGGAGAATTCCGCGAAAACCCACAGGCGATCCGGTCTCGTCACTTACCGGATTTGCCGATTCCAGGACAATGCGTTTTTCTCCGCTCTTACATTGTATGGTGACCTCGAAATTTTCAACCCGTCCGTTTTCTTTCATAAGCTGTAACCATCGTTCCCGTCGCCGGGGGTTGGCGTACAGACTGTTTTCGATTCTCTTGCCGATCATCTCTTCCGCCGGGTAGCCGGTTAATTTTTCACCTGCCCGGTTGATATCGAGTATTTTCCCCTTCAGATCGCTGTAGTAGATCGTATCATGGGATTCGTTAAACAGGTGACGGTACTTCATTTCCGACCGGTCGATTTTCCTTTGCGCCTGTTTTTGTTCACTGAGAAGCGACCGGAACCGTTTCGACGGCAGGTGTACGAGGGCGGCTGTTACAATGAAAAAAAACGCGTAAAACAGGATTTGTACATATATCGACTCTCCGCCGATTACAGGGTTTAACCCGGTAATAGCAGCCTGATACCAGTGTATTTCGATTAAAGCAAGATTCATATAGAAGAATATACTGAGACCTGCCACAAAGAATGCCCACCATGACCCGGCAAAAAAGCCGTTGAGAAAAATTGCAACGAGGAATAACATGCCGAAGTACGGCACCGATACGCCGCCGAGAAGATGTATAAGAACGGTGATCGCGGCTATGTCGAGAATACTGGTAATAACAAGAAGCGTTTTGGGGGATGCTATGCGGTTGCGCAGGAACCGGTACGGCTGATTGATCCCGGCAATAAAGAAACATACCGGTAAAATCAGAGAGATCGGAAGATGTAATTCGTATACAAGATCGATAGTGAACAGAAAGATCGAGAGCGATAATCCCACAATCAATCTGGCCAGAATTGAATAATCGCCGGCTAATTCATATAGATCAACTACGGATTTCTGATTTTGTAAAATCCTTATCCGCGGTAATGAAACACTCATGGGAATTTAGTCTCCTAATTTCCGCTCATGTCTTAGAACAATACGCTTGAGAAAAGCGAACGTGTAGATATTCGATGGGTCTATCTCCTGTGCCTTCTTGACCTCACGGCGTGCTTCATCAAACAACGAATCTTTTATATATTTCTCTGCAGCGAAAAAATAGTCACATGCAGCATTTTGGGGGTCCATACATTTACCCGATTATAAAGAAACTAATTTTTCAACAATATCAGTGGGATTCTGTATTGTTAATATCGAAAAATGATCTATGGTGTAGTATGATACTGCTCATACACCCCAATGCGTGTGATGTATTTCACAAATCGCCAATTTACATAGATTGGGGATATTGAAGAGTACAAAACCTGTGCCATTCATGGCAAGTACAAAAAAGCATCGAAAAACGGTATTAAATCTAAAATACTCGTAAACGATTTAAATTTCAGGACTTACGGAACGGAAAAATTAACACGCAGGTAATTTTCACCTGTAATATTTACATATGATTCCGCAACAATGGCAAGCTTACTTATTTACCTTTTCGCCCCCGCTTTCGCTTACCTGCTGCGGATGCCTTTCCGGTTCCTTTTGTCTTTTTCTTCGATGTGCGTTTCTTCTTTGCGGTAGCAGGTTTCGATTTCTTCGGTTTTGCTCTCTTCTCATCGCTGCCGGTAAAAAGGTCTTGCTGATCGTCACTTTCACCGGGACGTTTGATTACTTCAGGTTTTGTTACTTTTTCTTCTTCATCCGTAAATACGACGGCAACATCTGATATTGCGTCATCCGCACCGAGTCTGATTAAACGAACGCCTTGTGTATTTCTTCCCGCGAGCCGAATGTCTTTCACGTGCTGACGTATGGTCATACCTTTTTGCGTAACGATAACGATGTCATCCCTGTCGGTCGCTTCTCTGATTGCGACCATGTTGCCGGTCTTTTCGGTCACTTTGACGGTACGTATTCCTTTGCCGCCCCGCCGTGTCACCCGGTATTCATCAAGCTCGCTTCGTTTTCCGTATCCTTTCACGGTTGCAACGAGAATTGTCGTTCCAACACGCCGCAGGGATACCATACCGACGACTCTATCGCCTTTGCCAAGTTTAATACCACGTACACCCGCCGCCGTACGCCCCATATCCCGGATCTGATCTTCATTAAAACGGTTTGCCATGCCATTCCATGTACCGATGACCACGTCGTGCTTACCGTCGGTTAACCGTACATCTTTTAACCGGTCGCTTCGTTTTAGGGTGATTGCTATAATACCCGATTTGCGCGGGTTACCGAAGAGCGACAGATTCGATTTCTTAATCAAACCCTGTTCGGTGACCATTAAAATATATTGATCTTCCGTAAATTCTTTTACACTGACAAACGACGTTATATATTCTCCCTGATCTTTATCAAGTAAGTGTGCGACCGATCGTCCGCGTGATGCACGTCCGCCTTCGGGGATCTCGTGAACTTTTAATCCATAGCATTTACCTTTATCGGAGAAGAAGAGAACGTGGTGGTGCGTCGATGCAATGAACATGTGCTCGACGAAATCATCCTCACGCGTCGTCGCTGCCGTTACACCCCGTCCTCCCCTGCTCTGACGTCGGTAGCCGCTGACCGGAAATCGTTTAATAAATCCGTTGTGTGTGATAGTAATAACTACATCTTCTTCGGCTATCATATCTTCAATAGATAGCTCTTCGTAGTCTTTAATGATCTCCGTGCGGCGTTCATCAGCATATTTCTTTTTAATGGTAATCAGTTCCTCTCGAATGATCTCCAACTGCAGTTGTTTGCTTTTCAGTATAGCTTGCAGCCGCTCGATGGTTTTGATGGTATCGCGATATTCTTCTTCGATCTTCTTCCGTTCAAGTCCGGTCAGACGCTGCAGTCGCATATCGAGAATCGCTTTCGCCTGCACATCCGACAGCTTGAATTTTTTCATCAATCCCTTTTTAGCAGATTCAACATCCTTTGCTTTTTTAATGAGTTTAATGACCGCATCGATATTATCGAGAGCAATGATATATCCTTCAAGGATGTGTGCTCGTTTTTCTGCTTGATCGAGTTCGTATATGGAGCGCCTGACGACAACTTCATTCCGGTGTTTCAGGAACAACTCCATCATCTCTTTCAGGGTGAGAATCTTCGGCCGCCCGTCAACCAGTGCGAGCATGATAACACCGAATGTCTGCTGCATCTGCGTATGCTTGAAGAGGTTATTGAGAATTACCTCTTGCATTGCATCGCGTTTCAGGCTTATCACAATACGCATACCGTCGCGGTCCGATTCATCTCTGATATCGGTGATATCTTCTATCTTTCGGTTCCGCACAAGATCGGCAATCCGTTCGATCAGTGTTGATTTATTGACATAGTACGGTATTTCCGTAATAACGATATTTTTTCGATCGCCTTTAAGCGTTTCGATACTCGCTCGTGCCCGGACGACAATGCGACCCCGTCCTTTTGTGTATGCATCCTTCACACCGTCATAGCCGTAAATGATACCGCCGGTTGGAAAATCGGGTGCTTTAATATGCTTCATTATTTTTTGGTTACTGATATCCGGATCTTTAATCATGGCAACAAGACCGTCAACCACTTCACCTAAGTTGTGGGGCGGGATATTCGTCGCCATACCGACTGCGATTCCGCTTGCTCCATTGACAAGCAAGTTCGGGACGACCGACGGCATAACCGTCGGCTCTTTCAGCGACTCATCGAAATTGGGTACGAAATTCACCGTGTCTTTTTCCAGATCGCGAAGAATTTCCTCCGATATGGGGGCGAGACGCGCTTCGGTATAACGCATTGCCGCGGGAGAGTCACCGTCGACCGATCCAAAGTTTCCCTGTCCGTCGACGAGCGGGTAGCGCATCGAAAAGTCCTGCGCCATACGGACCATCGTATCATATACCGCCGCGTCGCCGTGGGGATGGTATTTACCGAGCACTTCACCGACGATACGTGCGCATTTTTTATATCCCCTGTTGCTTGCAAGACCAAGCTCCCGCATACCAAACAGCACCCGCCGGTGAACCGGTTTCAACCCATCCCGCACATCGGGTAACGCACGTGATACAATAACCGACATCGAATAATCGATGTACGATCCTTTCATTTCCTCTTCTATATCGACCGGTAGAATTCGTTCAGATAAGTTTGCCATGTTTCCTATTTATTAACTGCTATTGAATATTTATTATTGAGTATGTAGGTACCGTCTTTTACATTTTTTAAACTCAACAATCTCTTTATATATCAAGATTCCTCACATACTTCGCGTTCTTCTCGATAAACTCGCGACGGGGCTCGACATCATCACCCATGAGCGTCTGGAACAACCGGTCTGCCTCGGCGGCATTCTCAATAGTTACCTGAAGTAC
>PWJF01000407.1 GCA_003560935.1 Ignavibacteriales bacterium | reverse complement strand
CTTTTTTCGCCGGACCGTGCTTCTCTTCACAATTCGCTCCGGTTAATTCACGGAGTTTACGGAACAACGTATTCACATCGGTTTCCACACCTGTGCCGAGATTGAATATTCCCGTCCCGGTATATTCAAGCGCTTTGAGGTTGGCGTCGACTATATCTCCGACATATACATAATCCCGCGTTTGTTTACCGTCACCGTTTATTACCGGCATCTCACCTTTGAGAAATTTGGTTGTGAATATTGCTACGACGCCTGCTTCACCGTGCGGATTCTGACGCGGTCCGTAAATGTTCGCAAAACGAAGCGAAATATAATCGATGCCGTACACTTCCTTATAATAGTACAAATACTGTTCATAGGAAAGCTTCGCGACACCGTACGGCGATAAGGGACGAAGCGGATGTTTTTCATCGGCAGGGAAGTAATCTTGCTCACCGTAAATTGCACCGCCGGTGGATGCAAAAATCACTTTTTTTACATCATATTTCGCACAGTATTCGAGTATGTTCAAACCTCCGATTATATTCACCGATGCGTCGAATCTCGGATCGGCAACGGATTTGCGGACATCCATCTGGGCTGCAAGATGATATACTGCATCGAAATGCTCTTCGAGAAACAACGTAGCGACATTATTGCTTCGCACATCGAGTTTGATGAAACGGATTCTCCTCGGTAAGTTTTTTACGGACCCCGATGAAAGATCGTCAACGACAACGACATCGTGTCCTTCCGCAATCAGAGCATCGACAATATGTGAACCGATAAATCCGGCCCCGCCTGTCACGAGTAGCTTCAATGGTTTGTTCTCCTTATTTATAAATATTAAATCTTTATCAGAAGATTAAATCAAGCAGGCAGTAGGCAATATTTTACGCAATGCCTCATATTGTCTACTGTCAACTGTCTACTGTCTACTGCCTACTGCTTTCCCGCCGATATCACTCCTATAATATGCACCGTCGAAAGTTATCTTTTCAACGGCGCGGTAAGCCGTACGTATCGTTTCTTCGAAATCGTTTTTGTAACCGATCGCTGTAACACCGAGCACGCGCCCTCCGGCGGTAACAATGTTATTGCCCTCGCGTTTTGTACCCGCGTGGAAAACGACCACGCCGTCTTTCTCTTTCACGTTCTGAAGTCCGCTGATTGTCATCCCTGTTTTATATTCATCCGGGTATCCGCCCGATGCCATCACGACGCACACGGCAGAAGCATCGTGGAACGGAATTTTTCCCCGTGATAACTCACCGTCCGCGCATTCAAGCAGAATTTCTGCAAGATCATAGTCGACCAACGGGAGCACGACTTGTGTCTCAGGATCGCCGAATCGACAATTGTATTCGAGCACCTTCACACCCGATTCGGTAAGGATCAATCCTGCATACAAACAGCCGGTGAACGGGTATCCCTCATCCCGCATTCCTCGCACGGTCGGTACTATGATCGTCTCTTTCACGTGTTGAATCAACTCATCGGTTGCAACCGGAGCGGGTGCATATGCACCCATGCCGCCTGTGTTTTTCCCTTTATCGCCGTCAAGAATTTTTTTATGATCCTGCGCCGGCGGCAGAATCACAAAGCGGGCTCCGTCGCATAAGGCAAAGATACTCACTTCTTCACCGACAAGAAACTCTTCTATTACAATTGTCGAACCCGCCTCTTTGAATGCATCACCCTGCAGCATCGAGCGTACAACGTCGCGTGCTTCCTCCCGGTCGCTACAAATGATAACGCCTTTACCTGCCGCCAATCCGCTCGCTTTAATAACAACGGGCACCGGTAATTCATCAAGATACCGGATTGCATCGTATTGCTGCTCTGCGGTAAAGATACGAAATTCTGCGGTCGGAATGTTGTGACGTTTCATAAAATCTTTTGAGAATGCCTTGCTTCCTTCAATTCGTGCGGCTTGTATTCCCGGACCGAAACATCGTATACCCGCCTCACGGATTCGGTCGGCAAGACCCGCTACGAGCGGAACCTCCGGACCGATCACCGCAAGATCGATACTGTACTGTTTCATAACGTCGATTACCGCCTCGTGATTGTCAATGGTAACGGCGACATTAGCAGCAAGTTTTTCAGTACCCGGATTTCCCGGAATACAAATGAGCTTCTCAACCGACGGACTGTGATGTAATTTCCAGACAAGGGCGTGTTCGCGACCGCCCGATCCAATGACTGCGATTTTCATGTGTACAGATACTCGGTTACTTTGTTAAATATATTTGCAAGCTCACCGGTCAGTTTTGTACGATCGTATTTTTCGACTGCCGATTCCGGTACCGGTTGTAACTCACGCCGGCGAAATTTATCAAAATACTTTAATAGTGCATCTGCGATTTCATCTACGTTTTCGGGATCGGTTACTACACCTGCGTCCGTTTCCTTTACCGCCTGAGCGGCAACACCTTCAGGCAGTGCTGCAAGAATCGGTTTACGTGCGCCGAAGTAATCATACAATTTACCCATTGTAACATGATCGCGGTTCTTCTTTTTCCCGAGAGTAATGAACAGCACGTCCGAATTCATCATAAGTTGCGTGCACGAACGATGATCGATGTATCCGGGCAATTCGACATCGTTCTGTAAACCAAGTTTTCGGATAAGTCTTTTATCTCTTTTTCTGAATAAGCCGGCAAACGTCAACTTAATGCGTCCTTTTAATTTAGGATTCTCATTAAAAATTTTTGCCAGTGCACGAAGCAAAGGGACCGGCGTAATATCTTCAATGAACGTACCGGTGTAGGTAACGCGCATCGTGTGTGAATCCGGAAGAGACGGCAACGAATTAACGGTGAAGTCTGCCGGATCGTATCCCTGCGGAATAATATGAACGTCGTTATAGTGTAAAAACGGATACTTCTCGAGAATTTTTATCTTGATCTTCCGGTTCACAACAGCGACCATGCTTGCCGCACGCACACACGATTTTTCAATCCGGTAATGCAAGTACCGGTGGAACGGCGTCAGATAGAATGCGAACTGATAATCGAGCCATGCATCGCGGTAATCGAGCACGAGCGGCAGTTTCAGTTCACGGGATATATCCCTGCCGATAACGTGATCGGTAAACGGAGGCGCGGTGCTGAAGATCAATTCGAAATTGTACTTATCTTTAATCTCAAGTGCTTTTTTTACGGCTTTTTTCTTCCAGCCGATTTTATTATCGGGGATGAATATGGTTTGACTAATCCGGTTCATCAGCTTGCGTAAAGACTCGCGCGGTAATTTCACAGCTTTACCCGGTTTGTATAAACGGGTCGGGTCAAATGAACCTGTGCGGACGATATCCACTCCCGCCTCTTCGCCTTCCTGTAATAACGATCGATCGTATGCATAATAACCGCCGGGAGCGACCGTTAAAACGACCGGATACCATCCGTGATCGCGTAAGTATTTAACGAATTTTACTGTCCGCTGCACACCGCTTAACCCCATCGGCGGAAAGTAATACGCAATGACCAGTACATTTCTATTCATTTCGTTTATACCATTATTAATTCACGTGGAAGTGTCGTCAACCTTTCGCAGCCTTCGGAAGTTACCAGTACATCGTCTTCAATCCGGATACCGAAACGCTCGGGAATATATATACCCGGTTCTATGGTAATCACCGACCCCGCAACAAGTTCTTCATTGCTGTACGGAGAAATGCGCGGCAGTTCGTGAATATCGAGACCGATCCCGTGTCCGAGTGAATGATCGAAATAGTTATCGTACCCGCTTTTTTTGATATAACTCCGTGCAATATTGTCAAGCTTTTTACATTTTATACCCTCTCGAATTGCGCCGGTCGCCCGTTCAAGTGCCTCCCGCACAATAGAATAACACTTGTTTGCTTCCGGTTCGGGGGTACCGACGACAACGGTACGCGTTATATCGGAATGATACCCGTTCATCACGCATCCGAAATCGATAATGATCAATTCTTTATCCTTAAATGTTTTACCTGTTGCTTTGCCATGAGGCAATGCCGCACGCGGACCGCTTGCCACGATGCTCTCAAAGGCATCACCCTCCGCACCGTTTTTTCGATGCCGGAATGTTATCTCCGCCGCAATATCTTTTTCCGCAACACCCGGTTTGATCATGCCGAGTACCGAATTAAAAACGCCCTCGGATATAGCGATCGCCTTTTTAATATTATCGATCTCATATTGTTCTTTTTGCAGCATTATCGGCTCGATGGTAACATCGAGAGCGGTCCAGCGTTTACCGGTAAACAGATTTTTTATCTTCTTATATTCTTCGAATGTTGTATGCTTTGATTCGAATCCGATTCGTTTTACATTGCGCAGATAGTTTCTTCGTTTGATCTCTTCATGCAGGCCTCGTTTGGCGATGACAACTTTCCAATCCCCCACCTCTGTAGTCGCCTGTACGGCATACCTGCTGTCTGTAATAAAATAGAAATTACGGGGCGTGGCAAGAAGCAGTGCATTCGAACCGGTAAACCCTGT
>PWJF01000052.1 GCA_003560935.1 Ignavibacteriales bacterium | reverse complement strand
GAAGCGATCCTTATGCGGTACATTGTGAAACACCCCCAAAGACCGGTTCGATTGTTTGGGATCTCCAGTACGAATGGAACGATGATGACTGGATGCGTAATCGGCATCGTAATAATTCCCTTGACGGCCCGATATCTATTTACGAAGTACACCTCGGTTCATGGATGAGAATACCGGAAGACGGAAACCGCGCATTAAGTTACCGCGAACTTGCCCCAAAACTCGCAGCATATGTAAAAGAACTCGGTTTTACCCACGTACAATTTCTCCCGGTCATGGAACACCCGTTTGGCGGCTCGTGGGGATATCAGGTAACAGGTTACTTTGCTCCTACCAGCAGATTCGGCACGCCGCAGGATTTTATGTATCTGGTAGACTATCTGCATCAAAACGGTATCGGCGTCATTCTCGACTGGGTTCCGTCACATTTCCCGAGCGATGAGCACGGACTCGTGTACTTTGACGGTACACATCTCTACGAGCATCAGGATCCACGCAAGGGTTTTCATCCGGACTGGAAAAGCTACATCTTTAATTACGATCGAAACGAGGTGCGGGCTTTTTTGTTAAGCAGCGCGCTTTACTGGCTGGAGAAATATCATGTCGATGGACTCAGAGTCGATGCTGTTGCTTCGATGCTGTATTTAAATTACTCGCGCGAAGAGGGCGAGTGGGTCCCCAACCATTACGGCGGTAACGAGAATCTCGGCGCTATATCGCTGCTGAAACGATTTAATGAAGTTGTGTATGAGAATTTCCCCGATACTCAAACAATAGCAGAAGAATCGACCGCATGGCCGATGGTTTCCCGACCGGTGTACGTCGGCGGACTCGGGTTTGGTATGAAGTGGAATATGGGATGGATGCACGATACCCTTGAATATTTTTCGAAAGGCCCGATCCATCGAAAATTCCATCATCACTCGCTAACATTCAGTTTGATTTATGCATTTAATGAAAACTTCACCTTGCCTATTTCACATGACGAGGTCGTTCACGGCAAAGGGTCGCTGCTCGGGAAAATGCCCGGCGATGATTGGCAGAAATATGCGAATCTGAGAGCATTACTTGCATACATGTATGCGCATCCCGGTAAGAAATTGCTTTTTATGGGATCCGAGATCGGTCAATGGGATGAATGGAAACACGATTCAAGTATCGACTGGCATCTGTTGCAGTACTATCCGCACCAGGGTATTAAACAAATGATGAAAGACTTGAATTCGCTGTACAGATCCGAACCATGTTTGCACGAGATCGATTTTGATCATTCCGGATTTGAATGGATAGATCTCACCGACTGGGAAAACAGCGTTGTAAGTTTTCTCCGGAAGAGTAAATCTACAAATGATATTGTGTTTGTGGTGTGCAATCTGACGCCAGTGTATCGTGAAAATTATCGTCTCGGCGTACCCCGCGGCGGATATTGGCAGGAAATATTCAACAGTGATTCTTCTTATTACGGCGGAAGCGATAAAGGGAACATCGGCGGACTGGACGCAACACCGGTGCCCGCACACGGTCATTATCAATCAGTAAATCTCACATTACCGCCGCTTTCGGTTTCGATGTTCAGGAGTAAGGGCGGCTGACCATGAGACTTGGAGCACATTACAAGGGGAACGGTGTCTGTACGTTTGTTGTGTGGGCACCGCGTGCTGAAATTGTAGAATTAAAACTGTATACGCCCCGCGAACGAACCGTACCCATGCACCGAACCGGCAGAGGATACTGGAAAACGGAAGTAGACAAGGTCGAGCCGGGCACAACCTATATGTACGCACTCGACCGAGATACGCTGCGTCCCGATCCCGTATCGCATTTTCAACCCGAGGGTGTTCATAAAGCGTCGCACGTCATCGATCATCAATCCTTTACATGGGATGACGAAGCATGGCGCGGTCTCGATATCGCAGAATATGTGATCTATGAACTTCACGTCGGTACGTTTACTCCGGAAGGTACGTTCAACGCTGTCATTTCCAAACTCGATGAATTAACAGATCTCGGAATAACCGCTGTTGAGCTCATGCCGGTCGCACAGTTTCCGGGCGACAGAAATTGGGGATATGACGGCGTGTATCCTTATGCCGTGCAGAATTCGTACGGCACACCCGATGATTTGAAAAATCTGGTGAACGAATGTCATAACCGGGGTTTGTCTGTCATTATCGACGTCGTATACAACCATCTCGGCCCCGAAGGAAATTATTTACGAGACTTTGGTCCGTATTTTACCGGCAAGTACAACACACCGTGGGGAGAAGCGATCAACTTCGATGACGAACACAGCGATGAAGTGAAAAAATATTTCATTGATAATGCACTATATTGGTTTGAGGAATTCCATATCGATGCGCTTCGGCTCGATGCCGTTCACGCGATTTATGATATGAGTGCAAAACATTTTCTGCATTGTCTTGCCGACCTGACTAAGGAATGCTCGCGCAGACATAAACGAAAATTTTATCTCATCGCCGAAAGCGACCTGAACGATACCCGGATTATCCGGTCGCCGGAACTTGGAGGTTACGGACTCGATGCCCAGTGGAACGATGATTTTCATCACTCGGTTCATGCATTATTTACCGGGGAGAAATCCGGTTACTATAAAGATTTCGGATCTATAGAACATCTTGCGAAATCTTTGAACGAGGGTTTTGTTTATACCGGACAGTACTCAGAATTCCGCTTACGATCGCACGGCAATCCGTCGCGTGACCTCCCCGCAGAGCAATTTGTTGTATGCTCGCAAAATCACGACCAGGTAGGCAACAGGATGATGGGTGAACGGCTTACAACCCTGGTGACCTATGAAAAGTTGAAACTCATTGCCGGACTCGTGATCACATCTCCGTATATACCGATGTTATTTATGGGAGAAGAATACGGTGAAGATAATCCTTTCCTGTATTTCGTAAGCCACACAGATCCGGGATTGGTAGAAGCAGTTCGTCACGGGAGAAAGGAAGAATTCACCGATTTCCATGCTCGGGGGGAAGCACCCGACCCGCAGGACAGTAAAACGTTCAAACGCTCCAAACTTGGTCATCCAAAAAAAAGCAAGGGAAATCACAAGACCCTGTTAAATTTTTATAAAAAATTGCTTACCTTACGTCGTCAGGTCCCGGCACTGAGTAACTTAAGTAGAGATAATCTCGATGTATTCGGATTCGAAAACGACAGGGTTCTTGTTATGCGCCGTTGGAAGGATGAGGATCACGCGCTCGTTGTGTTTAATATGAATGCGGATGCAGTAACCATCAGGATGCTGGCATACAGGAATAAATGGCGGATGGTAATGAATTCAGCGGCAAAAGAATGGGGCGGAGAAAGAGACGATACGGACGAGCTGCTTCACCCGGAAGATGATCTGACGGTGGATGGGTTTAGTTTTGTGTTGTTGGAGAATGCATAAAAATGAATAAATACATTTGCATACACGGTCATTTTTATCAACCGCCTCGTGAGAACGCATGGATTGAATATGTCGAGCAGCAGGATTCGGCATATCCGTATCACGATTGGAACGACCGCATAACAACCGAATGTTATGCACCGAACATGGCCTCGCGGATACTGGCCGACGATGCTCAGATCATCGACATAGTAAACAACTATTCGCAGATCAGTTTTAACTTCGGTCCCACACTCCTTTCATGGCTTGAGGAACACCGGCCGGAAGTATACAACGCCGTTATCGAAGCCGATAAGCTCAGCATGGAGCGGTACTCGGGACACGGTTCGGCGATCTCTCAGGTGTACAATCATATGATCATGCCCCTTGCCAATTACCGCGATAAGCTAACGCAGGTTCGATGGGGTATACGTGATTTTGAGAAACGCTTCGGTCGATATCCCGAAGGAATGTGGCTGCCGGAAACCGCACTCGACACCGAAACTCTTGAAGTGCTTGCTGGTGTAGGCATTAAATTTACTATATTAGCGCCCCACCAGGCGCAGCGTGTACGCAAGATCGGACGCGGCGGCCGATGGCAAGATGTGAGCGGAGGACGGGTAAATTCGACGATGCCGTATCTGTGCAAACTCCCATCCGGTAATTCCATCAGTTTGTTTTTCTACGACGGACCGATATCTCAGGATATAGCATTCGGTGGATTGCTGAATAGCGGGGAGAGCTTCGCAAAACGATTGCTATCGGGGTTCAATGAGAATGAAGAAGCGCAACTCGTTCATATTGCCACGGACGGCGAAACATATGGTCATCACCACCGCCATGGTGAGATGGCGCTTGCATATTGTTTATACTCTATCCAGAAACGGGAGGATGTAAATACGATTATCTATCCCGCATATCTAAGCATGTTTCCACCGAACTATGAAGTGGAAATAGTGGAAAATTCTTCATGGAGTTGTATCCACGGTGTCGACAGATGGAAAGAGAATTGTGGCTGTCATTCGGGCATGCACCAGGGATGGCACCAGGAATGGAGGAAACCCCTTCGTG
>PWJF01000131.1 GCA_003560935.1 Ignavibacteriales bacterium | reverse complement strand
GAGCCGGTATCCATCCGCGCACTGAAGCGATTCGTCACCGAAAAGTATGGTGCAGAATCGATGCATCCCGATACGCAAAACGAGCTGTTTACAAATTCATTCGGTGTTGAAGATAACAAGTTATCGTGGCACCTCCCATTTTTTACCGCGACCAGAAAAACAGGCGATATAAACAAGAACGTTGCCGTCATCGGAGCGGGTCCGGCAGGATTCGCCTGTGCCCACGACCTTGCTGCAATCGGATATAAAGTCACTATCTTTGAGGCATCCAATGTGCTCGGCGGCATGCTGCGACATGGGATACCGGAGTTCCGTCTATCTCGCAGCGTCATCAATAAAGAGATCAATAAGATCACTGAACTCGGTGTCGAAATACGAACGCTCACACAACTGACGAAAAATTACGGTCTCGATGAACTTCGCAAAGAGGGATTTGAATCAATCTTTATAGCTGTTGGAACGCAGTCTGCACGTGAGATGAAGGTCGAGGGAGCGAATCTCGACGGCGTTATCAACGCGATAGATTTCCTCATCAATATTAATAACGGGTATCGTGTTCCGCTCGGGCAAAAAGTACTCATTATCGGCGGCGGGTTTGTCGCATTCGACGCTGCCCGCACAGCATTACGTACAGCTATAGAGGATGAAGATCAAAAACAATCTGCAAACGATACCACACATCTTGCCATTGACACCGCACGGAGTGCACGTCGTGCAGGGGTGTTGGAAATTACCATCACGAGTCTTGAATCCTTTGAAGAAATGCCTGTTCTCCGTACCGCTCAGGGTAAAGAAGAATACGAGGAAGCAATTAAGGAGGGAATAAAATTTTATACCCAGCGCGGTGTGAAGCGATTTATCGGAAAGAACGGAAAAGTAGGCGGTGTCGAACTGATCGGGGTAAAACGCACCTACGATGAGAACGGAAAGTTCAATCCGATATTTGATGAGTCTATAAACGAAAATATGGAAACCGATACGGTTATTCTCGCGATCGGTCAACAACCGAAATTGAACTTCATAAAAAAAGACGACAACATCGAACTTACCGCAGCCGGAACCATTAAAGTAAATCCGGAAACACTTGAAACAACAGCGCCCGGAGTGTATGCGGGTGGCGATGTCGCGTTCGGTCCGAGAAATCTCATCGACGCTATTGCAAACGGAAAACAGGCAGCTTTATCAATCGATAATTACCTGCGTGGACATAAAACAAAAAACACCTTCAAACTACATGTCGAAAAGATTAACACGCGCGATTACCAAACCGCTGTCGGGTATGAAACACTACAACGAAAATCTCCGGAAACTATTCCTATCGACCGGCGCACCGGCATAGTTGAAGTGGAGACAAATTATTCGGAAGACGATGCTATAGAGCAAGCACAACGGTGCTTACTCTGTCATATCCAAACGGTATTTGACGCAGAGAAATGTATCCTTTGCGGTGCGTGTACGGACGTGTGTCCCGAATACTGCCTCAAACTAGCATCGGTTGAAGCACTTGATCTCGACACAAACACTCTGCAATCTATCCTCTCTCTTTATAATTTCTCAAACGAAAAACCGTTATCGGCAATGATAAAAAACGATGAGAAGTGCATCCGCTGCGGTTTATGTGCGATAGTGTGTCCGACGGACGCTATGACTATGGAGAGGATATACTACAATGAAGAAGAGATAATCGAAGTATAAATATAAATCTGAAATCGGAAATCAGAAAAAGGTTGATATCTATGAAACTCATCAGACGCGAATTTCTCAACAAATTGGGTATCGGTTCACTTATCGCTCTTTTTGCCGGACAGCTCTATATGTGGATTCGTTCGCTGTTTCCGAATGTGAGTTACGGAAAGTTGCGTCGTGTGAAAATCGGTAACCCGCAGGATATTCCCGAAGGAATGACATTCCGGAACGATCTGAAAGTTTACATCTTCCGTGAACGAAATACATTCCATGCAATTTCGGGTGTGTGCACACATCTCGGTTGTACCGTTAATCATGTAAATCTCTCGAGACCGAAAACAGTTCGAATCGGCGACCGGGACATTGAAGTTCGATCCGAGTTTCACTGTCCCTGTCACGGCTCGAAATTTTACGGTGAGGGTACAAACTATACCGGACCGGCTCCCCGTCCGCTCGACTGGATAGAGCTTGAGATTGCTCCCGAAGACGGCAAACTCGTCGTCGACCTCGACCGGAAAACCACAAAAAACTTTAAACTCACAGTGTAATAGCTGCAGGTAAATCATGGAACCCAATGTAAAAGAACTGAAGAAAAAAACAAACGGCAGAGAATTATTCTGGACATTGAAACCGAAATCAGAAAAAGAAGCCGGTGAATCTATAGTCCGGAATCTCTTACTTCACTGGTTTCCCGCCAAGACAATGTTAAAAAGTCTCTCATGGAGTTATTCACTCTGGCTCGGAACCATATCGGTAGCATTATTCCTTATACTTGCCGTTACCGGAGTTATCCTGATGTTCCTGTATGTACCCTCAGTAGAACGTGCATATCAGAGTGTAAAGGATATCGAATATGTTGTTTCCTTCGGGTGGTTTATCCGGGCGATGCACCGCAACGCAACGCACTTGATGGTTGCGGTAGTCTTTCTGCATATGGTTCGCGCATTTCTAACCGGTGCATACAAGAACGGCGTTGGTGTTGGACAAAATAGACCGCTCAACTGGATCATCGGCATTATCCTTATGTTGGTCACACTGTTTCTGGCATTTACCGGTTATTTGCTGCCGTGGGACCAGCTTGCATACTGGGCGGTGACGGTCGGAACGGATATCGCAAAGAAGGTCCCTCTTGTCGGTGAACAGATTCGTTATGCACTGCTGGGTGGATACGAAATAGATCAAAATACACTAATTCGATTTTACGTGCTGCACTGCTTCTTGCTCCCTGCGTTTGTTCTGATCCTCATTTCATATCACATGTGGCGGGTACGGAAAGACGGCGGGCTTGCTGTTGTAGATTCAATCGTATTGAATGAAAACAAAGAGAATAAATCAAACGGTTCGAAAAGTAAAACATATTCACTGCTCGGGCTGACGACCGGCAGAACAGTTCAGGTTGAAACAACTATTCGCGATGAAGAGAAACATACCGTGAATTCCGTTCCTTCGTTAACACGAAGAATCGGTTTGGTATTACTCGGTACATTTGTATTCGTGGTCATTATGAGTCTTTTCATCGGGGCGCCGCTTGAAGAACCCGCAAATCCCGATGTCACACCGAATCCCGCAAAAGCACCCTGGTATTTTCTCTGGTTACAGGAGTTGGTAACGGTAACCACGTTCACGATCGGCGGCATCACGTTTGACTGAGGATTTATCGGCGGTGTGCTCATTCCGGGTGTTCTTCTCATATTAATATGTATATGGCCGTTTCTCGATAAAAGTTCGAATTATGCGACCGGTGTCTGGTTCAGTAAAGAGAGACTGCGGCAAAACATCGTCTTCATACTAGTATGTTTTGCAATCCTTGCATTAACCATCATCGGTACCTATATGCGCGGTCCGTATTGGGAATTATACCTGCCGTGGGAATCATGGCCTGAACTACCAACCGTATTTTAATAGGTGATACTATGGAGAAAAAATATTTCAACAAAGATACAACAATAATATATATCATCGGTTTTATCGGACTCATTGCAACGGTATTTCTGTATGTTGCTTACTTCACACCCGAGTGGAAATCATACCAGAATGAGTTTGTAAGATATGTACAGGCAGAACTTGGAACCGAGAGGGCCGCAGCCATCGAAACGGGAATTCGCCAGATACATATAAAAGAACTGCAGAGAACCGACCGCTGTATCACCTGTCATATGGGATATAACTGGGCGGACCTGGAGCGCGCCCCGCATCCATTCAGGGCACACCCCCGTGAAATCATTGAAATACATCCCGTCGATGAATACGGATGTACAATCTGTCATGGCGGTCAGGGATATGCGCTGAGTAAAGAGGATGCGCACGGCCTAATTGAACATTGGGACGAACCAAAACTCGGACGGGAGATCGAAAGTCGCTACCGGCTCAGCGACCGTAATGTTCTTATGCAATTGAATTGTAACATCTGCCATCGATATGATGATTACACTCCGGGGGCTGAATATATCAATATCGGTAAACAGATTGTACGGGATAAAAACTGTCGGGCATGTCACCATATTAATGGCCGGGGCGGTATTATCGGTCCGGACCTAACAAATGCAGGTGAAAAACAGGCCGGTCAGGTAGATTATGCACGGCTCGTCGGACGGTATTCTTTATTTAACTGGCATTTACTTCACTATCGTGATCCGCGAATGATTACCCCTGAAACGGTAATGCCTTCGTTCGGTTTATCGCCGAAGGAGATTGCTGCACTTACACTGCTTACATTAAGCTGGAAAGATGTGACACTCCCTCCCCAGTATTACCCTCAAGCCTCTCAAGTACTTGCAGACATCCCGACAGAGG
>PWJF01000231.1 GCA_003560935.1 Ignavibacteriales bacterium | reverse complement strand
TATATAAAAACTCCCATTACTACATCACACATCCCGTGCCGCGGGGTTCATGCGGTTGGTAATTCATGATCTGTAATGGGAGTTCGCCCGTATCAGGCCATCGCAAATTTCACGACTTCCGTGAATGCTTTCGGATGATGTGCTGCTAAATCGGCAAGAACTTTACGGTTTATCTGTATGTCTTTCTTGCCGAGGGCTTCAATCAGTTTTGAATAGTTCGTACCGTTAACCCGGGCGGCGGCATTGATTCGGGAAATCCATAACTGCCGGAACGTGCGCTTTTTCGCACGGCGATCGCGGTATGCATATTGCATCGATTTTTCGACGTGATGCTTTGCAACGGTGAACACTTTACTGCGTGCACCGAATGCACCCTTTGCCTGCTTGAGGACTTTTTTCTTCCGCTTCCGGGCGGCTACATTGCTTTGTGAACGTGGCATGAGATAGTACTCCTGCTTTTAATCGATTCTGAATTTCAGTTGCTTGTTAGTGTCCCAGCATACGGCTGACGCGTTTTTCATTCGTCGGATGGACGAGCGTCGCCTTGCGTAAATTACGCTTTCGTTTGCGGGACTTTTTTGTAAGTATGTGACTTTTATACGCTTTCATGCGTTTAAATCTACCGGACGCAGTTCGTTTGAACGTTTTTGCGGCGCCCCGGTTTGTCTTCATTTTTGGCATGGTGCTTCCTTCTGATAATAATATACAAAAAATGTGAGGTTAATTCTTTTTACTACTGCCTTTTTTCTTTTCCGGCGCCAGCATCATGATCATGCTGCGACCTTCCATCTTCGGCTCCTGTTCAACCTTCGTAACATCTTCTACTTTTTCCAGCAACCGCTGGAGAATATCCTTTCCCTGTTCCTGATATGTGATCTCCCGGCCTTTAAAAATAACCGTTGCTTTTACCTTATTTCCTTCCTCCAGGAATCTGCGGGCGTGGCGGGCTTTATACTCAAAATCGTGATCGTCGGTATTCGGATGCAGCCGAATTTCTTTCACCTGCGTTTGCTGCTGATGTTTCCGCTGCAGCTTTTCTTTCTTCATTTGCTCGTAGCGGTATTTGCCGTAATCAAGCAGCTTGCATACCGGCGGATTTGCATTCGGTGAAATTTCAATTAAATCATATCCTCTGTCTTCTGCCGTTCGCCTCGCTTCCTGAATTGTAATGATTCCAAGCTGATTACCGTTTTCATCGATAACACGTACCCGGGGAGCACGAATTTCCTCATTAACCCGTAACCGCTTCTCTTTGATAAGATTATCTCCTTTTTAGTTAGACAATTTTTTCATCTGAATTTCCCTGCTGATAACCGAAACAAATTCCTCAAGTTCCTGCGCTCCGGTATCGCCCTTATGATGCTTGCGGACAGAAACACTTTTATTTTCCATCTCCTTGTTGCCGACAACAAGCATGTACGGGACTTTTTGGGTCTCCCATTCGCGAATTTTATAACCGATCTTTTCATTTCGCAGATCGAGTTCAACACGGATGCCGGCACGCTTCAACCGGTCTGCCACTGCAGTTGCATATACATGATGTGTATCGCTGATCGGCAGCACTGCAACCTGCAGGGGAGCAAGCCAGGTCGGGAAAGCGCCTGCGTAATGCTCAACAAGGATACCGATAAACCGTTCGAACGAACCGAACACAGCACGATGGATCATCACCGGCCTGACACGGTCATCGTTTTCATTCACATATTCAAGATCGAATCGCTCCGGCATCTGGAAATCGAGCTGGATGGTTGCTAGCTGCCACATCCGGCCGAGTGCATCCATGATCTGCACGTCGATCTTCGGTCCGTAAAACGCTCCGTCCTTTTCCTTAAGATCGAAATCTATCTTATTACGTTTGAGCGCTTCTTCAAGAGCACGTTCCGCTTTCTCCCATAATGCGGGATCGCCCATTGAATCATCAGGCCGTGTTGCTAAACTGAATGTCGGATCAAAACCGAATATCGTATATACTTTGGTGATGAGTTCAATAAGCTTACCGATCTCATCGAGTATCTGATCGGGGCGTACAAACAAATGTGCATCATCCATGGTGATCTGCCGTACGCGGAACATGCCGCCAAGCGCACCCGAGATTTCGTTCCGGTGAAGCCGCCCGATTTCCGAAAGCCGTATCGGCAGATCCTTATAACTGCGCACCTTTGTCTTATAGACATATGTGCTTTCGGGACAATTCATCGGTTTTATGCTGAAGGTTTCATCATCGACTTCAAGCAGGAACATGTTCTCCTGGTAATGATCCCAGTGTCCCGATTGCTGCCATAGTTTTTTCTTCACTAATATCGGAGTACTGATCTCGTCATAGCCGGTATTGTCGAGCTCCTCCCGAATAAACTTCTCAAGTTCGCGGAAGACGATCATCCCTTTCGGCAGCCAGAACGGGGCGCCGGGTGAAATTTCATTAAACATAAACAGTTCAAGGTCTCTGCCGAGCTTACGATGATCGCGCCGTTTCGCTTCTTCAAGCCGTTCGAGGTATTCATCGATAAATTTTTTCTTTGGCGATGAAACGCCGTATACGCGCTGCAGCATCTGCCGGTCGCTGCTGCCCCGCCAGTATGATCCGGAAACGCTTAACAACTTGAAGTGTTTAATCTTTTTTGTGTTCGGGAGATGCGGTCCCCGGCACAGGTCGGTAAACGATCCTTCGTGATACAAACTCACGATTTCGCTATTACCGTCGATATCTTCAAGCAACTCTAATTTATACGGATCGTTTTTCTTTTTGAAAAAATTGATCGCCTTATCTTTCGGAAGGACTTCGCGCTCAAACCGTTCGCCGCGCTCAACAATTTCACGCATCTTATCCTCGATGCGTTTAAGATCTTCATCGGATAACCGTTCGTTGATATCGATATCGTAATAAAAACCATTATCTATTGCGGGACCGACACCAAACTTCGCGCCCGGATACAATTCCTCGATAGCATGCGCCATGACATGTGAGGTACTGTGCCAGTAAACATGCTTTCCTTCTGGATCGTCGAATGTGAGCAAACGCAGCGATCCGTCATTCTCAATCGGACGATGCAGATCGATCACACTGTCATTGTGCAAAGCAGCCAGTGCATCTTCTGCAAGTCTCTTGCTAATAGACTCGGCTACCTCATACGCAGTTACGCCTTTCTGAAATTCCTTTTCCGATCCGTCCGGAAGTTTGAGTTTTACCTTTTCCATGCACCTCAAATAATAATCATTTGCAATAAAAAATCGGAGAAAACTCCGATCTTTTGTCATATTGTGGGCGGTACTAGATTCGAACTAGTGACCTCTACGATGTCAACGTAGCGCTCTAACCAACTGAGCTAACCGCCCGGTAGAGGCAGAATCAGATAACCACGTTTTGCCATAAGATTTGTAAATATACGTAATTTACCAAAATTAGTCAATTAATTAACTTGTAAGGGATAAATCTGTTATTTTGGCAGGATAGTAGACCGGACAAATATCCGTTTGATTCGGATATTTGCCCGGTTGGATAACTAAGATTACTGTTGCTGCATCATCCTGTTCAATTTCTCCTCGAGTTCTGCCATTCTGTCGAATAGTGGTCCGGCTTCGGGATCGATCTCTTGCATTTTGGCAATGAGAACTTCCTCAAATTCAGTCCGCATTTCCTGTACAGCAGGATCCTCCATCGCTTGCTGCATAAATGGCTGTAGTTCTTGAGTGACCTGCTCGTATACTTGCTGAAGTTCCTGGATTACCTCGAAATCGCCTTCCTCCTGAGCAGCTTCGATTTCATCTATGGTATTTTCTCTGCGGTCGATAAGTTCCTCCGCACGTGTATCAATTTCCCTCAACTTTGCATCCACTAATGATGAGTATTCTTCAGCATGTTCGGCAACAACTGCGTCCTGGAATGCCTGTTGTTGAACTTGCTGAAGTCGTTGATTTATTTGCATATACTCCTGATAAAGCTGCTGAAATTCTTCCTCATCAGTTTGTGCAGAAAGCAATCCTGCGGAGAATATCAACAAAGCTACTACGAAGCCTCTGATTGTGTGTTGGTAAATCATTCGCTCACTCCTCTCGTTATGATTGAGTATGGGTTATTTAACGTAATTTTAATTTTTCGGACATTTACTCGAGAGGCCCTGTTCCTATAAAACGCTCGAGCCAGTTGTAGAGTTCGTCATACCAGAAAATCGAATTTTGCGGTGTGAGTATCCAGTGGTTCTCATCCGGATAGTACACGAGGCGCGCATCGACCCCTTTGCCTTTATAGACACCGTACACCTCGAGTCCCTGTGTTACGGGTACACGGTAGTCAAGCTCGCCGTGAATAACAAGCATCGGTGTTACAAAATTTTCGGCGTGTATTGCGGGATTCCATTCCTGCATCTGCTCCAGTCCGTCCCACGGAGAACCGCTGTACGCATACGACCGGTGATCAGTCACATCGGATGCAAACTGCCCCATTATATTGTACACACCGGCGTGATTAACGAGTGCCGCAAACCG
>PWJF01000271.1 GCA_003560935.1 Ignavibacteriales bacterium | reverse complement strand
TTCCTATGTCGTTGTTGTTCATTAAAAAAATCAGGACGAGCGAGAAGAATCTCTTCTGGATATCATTCATGGTGGTTGTTGGAGTGATACTCAACCGGATGAACGTCACCGTGACGGGAATTCAGGCGGGGATTCTGACGGAAACGTATTTCCCGTCGTGGATGGAAATTTCAATTACATTGGGATTAGTCGCAACCGGTTTCGGTGTGTTCGGATTAATCGTGAAGTATCTGCCGATATTTGAACATCATGGAGAACCGACTCCACTCACCGAAGCGGAGAAAAAGATGAAACAACGGGACTTTTCGGACGGAACAATAAAAATAACTTCATAAATTATGTAATGTTATCGAATGCCCCCTATTAAAAGAGTAGTACGAACGCTAAGTTTCAAGTTGTTCATCCTGCTGATCGGTATGCTCATGATATTGTTCGGCGTCTATATGTACACGACAATCTCAAACCAGTCCGATCAGATGATGGATATGGTTGTGCATAACGCAAATGCAACGACCGATCTCATCCGGAGTTCGATCCATTACAGCATGATGGTGCATCGAAAAGAAGATGCATACCAGATCATCGAACAGATCGGCAGAGAACCGGAGGTGCGGGATATCCGTCTATATAATAAGGCCGGTGTAATAACCTATTCGACCAATCCGGACGAGATAAAAAAGAGAGTGGATATGCAGGCGGATGCCTGTGTTATTTGTCATGATGTTACCCCGCCGATTCATGCAATACCACATGACAGCAGATGGCGTATTATATCGGATGGCAACAGATCGGCGGGGGTAACGCGAATACTTGAGCTGACGACGCCGATCGAAAACGAAGCGTCATGTTACGATGTCGGATGTCATCCCAGTCCCGATGATGTGACGATTCTCGGGGTGCTCGACGTAATGATATCGCTTGAGTCGGTGGACGCAAATATTGCGCAAGCCCGGCAGCAAATGCTTCTCTCGGCGGTTGTTTTGATCATTGTCGTTTCCGCCATATTCGGTTTTGTCATAATCTTTTCCGTTCGCAGACCGGTTAAAAAACTGGTGAATGCTACACGGGAAGTAGCAGCCGGTAATCTGGATTACGAGATCGAATACGGTACAAGCGACGAGCTGGGCGATCTTGCCCGGTCGTTTAATATAATGACCCGCGAGTTAAAGGAAGCACACCGTGAGATTACCGAATGGTCGGATACGCTCGAGGAGAAAGTGAAGCAAAAAACCGAAGCTCTGAAGAAAGCGCAATCCCAGTTGGTTCAAATCGAAAAAATGGCATCCCTCGGAAAATTATCCGCAAGCGTTGCTCATGAATTGAACAATCCTCTCGAAGGAATATTGACGTACGCAAAACTTATTGCAAAACGATTGCGTAAACGTGATGAACTTTCCGAAATAATGCAGGAGATGCTCGATGACGTCGAGCTTATCATCAATGAAACCGAGCGGTCGGGAAATATCGTAAAGAACCTGTTATTATTTTCACGTAAACAGGTGGGTGATTTCGAAACGGTGCCCATTACGACAATTGTCGAAAAAGCGACACGGCTTGTACAGCATCATCTGAAAATTTCCAAGGTTGAACTCAAAACGGAGTATCCCGATGACGATATCGGATTGTACTGTGATTCCAACCAGGTACAGCAGGCACTGGTAGCTCTGTTTGTGAACGCTGCCGAAGCGATGCCGGACGGGGGTGAATTGTCGGTGAAGGTTGAAAAACAAAGCGAAGACGGAGATATCGTCATAAAGATTTCAGATACCGGAATGGGGATTGCCGAGGAAGATATTCCGCATATCTTCGAACCGTTTTTCACGAGGAAAAAAGAAGGAAAGGGCGTGGGGCTCGGATTATCGATCGTGTACGGCATCATAGAGCGGCACGGCGGCCATATCACGGTGGATTCCGAACTTGGCGTCGGAACGACGTTTACTATAACATTCCCTGCGACCGCTCATAAAGATAAAAGAACTGAAAAAGAAAATGAGATCCACAATTGAGGTTACATCATGAAAACGAATAATGTGTCCATTCTTGTTGTCGACGATGAAAAGGTTGTGCGGGAATCGCTGACAAAATGGTTCAAGGAGGATGGATATCAGGTTGAAGCGGCCGAGAGTGCTGCAGAAGCTTTAAAGAAAATGCAATCGAAAAAGTGGGATATCATGCTGCTCGATATTAAAATGCCGGGGATGGACGGAATGGAGCTTCATCAACGAGTACGCGATGTAGATCCCTCTGCAACCGTAATTTTCATTACGGCGCACGCTACGGTCGATTCGGCTGTGAAGGCGCTTAAAAACGGCGCATACGATTATGTTACCAAGCCGGTCGATCCCGATTACCTTTCGCATCTTGTCAGCAATGCGGTCAAGCAGCGGGAATTGGCCAATGAAAATATACGGTTGAAAGATCAGGTCACAGAGCTTGAAAAGTCGAACGAGCTCATCGGCAAGTCGCCCCAGATGCAGCGCATTGATAAGTTGATAGAGAGCGTTGCTCAAACCGACACAACCGTTATGATCCGGGGAGAGAGCGGAACCGGAAAGGAATTGATCGCCCGTGCGATCCATAACAACAGCGATAGACGCTACTTTCCGTTGGTAACGCTGAATTGCGGCGGCATGCCCGAAGGAGTTCTCGAAAGCGAGTTGTTCGGTCATGAGCGCGGCGCGTTTACCGGCGCTCATTACCGGCGGAAAGGAAAGATTGAGCTTGCCGACGGGGGGACGTTGTTTCTTGACGAAGTCGGAAACATCGATAAAAAGACCCAGATGGATTTGCTGCGCGTTATCGAGACGAAACAATTTACGCGCGTCGGCGGCAATGAAGTGATCAGGGTCGATTTCAGAATTATCAGCGCAACGAACCGCAATCTCGAACAGGCAGTCAAGGAAGGGCATTTCCGGGAAGATCTGTTTTATCGCTTAAATGTTTTCACAATCGATGTGCCGCCGCTTCGTGAGCGGACGGGCGATATCCTGCTTCTCGCAGAACATTTTTTGAAAAAATACAGCGTATCCATGGGCAAGCCGTATGAATGTTTATCGAACGATGCACTTGAAAAGATAAAAGCATATCAGTGGCCCGGGAACGTGCGCGAGCTTGAAAATGCAATCGAACGGGCGATCGTCGTCGGCACACCGCCCGCCGTCAAAGCCACGGATCTGCCGTTCACTCTTAAGGAAAACATGAATAAAACGGCTCCTGCCGGCTCGCTGGAAGCAATGGAAAGAAATCATATCGAAAAAGTACTTGAAGATCAGAACTGGAATATTTCCCGCTCCGCGGAAGTATTGAGGATCGATCGGGCTACGTTGTACAATAAGATTCAAAAATTCGGATTGAAAAAGCCCACGTGAGCAGCGTGATACGAATCTATAATTCATCGGAAATAAAATCGCGTACATTTGACTCATTCTCAACAACTCTTCGAAACGTATTTTCGGTGCCGGTATCGGTAGCAAATGTATCGCTCAATCTCGAGGATGCTTTTGACGGCGGACGCGATCAGTACAATTCAACGGCTATTCTCGCGAAAGTGTTGAATACGTTTGATACCCGGAATAATAAAACGATTGTTGTTGTCGATGTCGATTTATATATTCCGGTTCTCACATTTGTGTTCGGCGAAGCGCAGCTTGACGGCAGCGCCGCCGTTGTTTCGACCCACCGTTTGCAAAATCAGTATTACGGTTTGCCCAAAAATGACAGATTAATGATTGAGCGTCTTGAAAAAGAGATAGTGCATGAGCTGGGACATACATACGGCATGTATCACTGCCGCGATTATGAATGCGTGATGAAGTCTTCGACATACGTTGAGGAGATCGATCTGAAACGAGCAACACCGTGTCCGACATGCCAGGAATATCTTAAGCAGAGTATTGCCGGAAAGAACACAGCTTGAATAGGTGGGGTATTATTTGTATATTGTTTATCGTTTATTGTTTATTGTTTATTGATCCGATAGCTATTTTCGTAAATAATAAATATTAAATAATAAATAATAGATCAAAACCGGGGCCGTAGCTCAGTTGGGAGAGCGCTAGAATCGCACTCTAGAGGTCGAGGGTTCGACTCCCTTCGGCTCCACCCTGTAAATCGGCACGCTGTGCCGATTCTCCGAGTGTAGCACAATTTTAGGAGTACGTGGTTTTCGCGGCGGATTGTGCAGTCGCCATGATGCGGGACGGCGTCCCGCACTACAGAATTAAATTGTAAATCGGCACGCTGTGCCGATTCTCCGAGTGTAGCACAATTTTAGGAGTACGTGGTTTTCGCGGCGGATTGTGCAGTCGCCGTGCTGCGGGACGGCGTCCCGCACTACAGAATTAAATTGTAAATCGGCACGCTGTGCCGATTCTCTGAGTGTAGCACAATTTTAGGAGTACGTGGTTTTCGCGGCGGATTGTGCAGTCGCCATGCTGCGGGACGGCGTCCCGCACTACAGAATTAAATTGTAAATCGGCACGCTGTGGCGATTCTC
>PWJF01000457.1 GCA_003560935.1 Ignavibacteriales bacterium | reverse complement strand
TGCGCCACTTGCAGTCGAAAACCCTGACGAGGTCAGGGAAACCGCTCGACGGTAGTCCCGATTGGGACGTAGATTGTAAGGGTGCATTTTTACTTTTGTAACCGAAAATTCCATTATACAATGAAAATGTAGTTTATCTGTATTATTAAGAGCAAAAAAATATTCAATAAATCTTTTATATTGCGGAAGTTTCTGCTTGGTGACTTTTGTCCATTTAAGTTCCGCATACATTTTTTGTTCATCCCGATATTTCATTACAGTACTATAGAACTCATCTTTATCTTCTTTCGAGATAATGAATCCACCGATTACCATATACCGATCTTTTGATTGTCTGCTCTCATCACAGTATATATGATATATCATTATACTAAATATCGAAAAATGATTATATTGAAACCCCAATCAACTCTAACCCCTTATTGATTTAAGGTGCCAAACTGGTACCTTAAAGAATTGTATTCATCCCGGCTTAATTCGAACATAAAATCTTCAGGAAATCGGTCGATATTTCTCCGCACTGCACGTTTTAATAGTTTAGTCTCCGTTTCGTACAATTCCGCTAAATGAAATTCCAGCATCACTTTCTTACCGTGCATAAGGTATATCTTATTTTCGATTACTTCGGTCGGTATGGAGAATTGTTTCTGCCGGGGCATGATACCATCACTCACTTATGCAATAACAAAAAGATTATGAATGGCATTTTTCATTGTAACCGTGGAGAACAATAATTTTCAATGGTTAGAAAATTGCGAATATTTTAATTATTGTCAAGCTTTTATTAGAGAGAGTTATTCGATCAGCAGCTGTTTATTTGAAATACCAGCAATGTTTTGAAGCTAACAAGAGATATAACGTATACAACAATGAAATAAATAAATTCAGTCAAAAAAAATTAAACGACATTCTTCTTCAATGGTTTTATATCCCATTTCCATCGTGTAATCTCGGTTCTTGAGATCGCCTGCCTAATATGTTCGAGATTTATTAGACTGCTCCACCCTCTCCGGAGGAAATGAGAATCTGAGATATGACATCAGAAACAGTGTGAAAATACAATTCCGGACATTTTCTGTATCATATTTATAAAAATAAATTTGAAAATGTCAAGCATCTCAACCATTTTATAACAAAAATAAATCACGACATTCATATCCAAGATAAATCTATCATTAAAGTTTTAATGAATCAGTACCTCGAACGATGTAAGCATGCTTACCCAACCTGGCTGCGACTTTTTTAGTTCTTCTATGTTGTCCCAAACTAAAAACAGGACATCATATAATTGCTCTGTCGTTAGATCCAATTTTTTTACCTCTTCAATATGGTTACGGCATACTTGAATGTTACCGTTCAGGAATTCGGTAAGACCCATCAGATAACGGGCGTATGCTATTTTTTCCTGCTGCGAGTAGAACGTGATCGAAGGCATTAAATCTAAATGGAAGAGCCAACCGCCTCTGTTGCGGGGAAGATCAAAAGTTGATCCGTAACGAATCAGCTCTTCCAAATTTAGAAGATTTTTTTTAGCAGTTGCTTGATCGCCAAGCATTAACTGGGTATTGGCAAGCATATAATAGCTAAGAAGAAAGCGCCCGTCTAACCGTAAGAGCAGAAGATAGAGCGATTCTGCTGTGTAATATTCACCTCGTAAGTAATGTTGGTAAGCAAGATTATTTAAGAATGTCTGATTCCATGGAGAGATATCGCTTGCTTTCTTATACATCGCAATGGCCTCGTCAGTTTTACCCTGAGTATCATATACTACACCTTTTCCAAAGTAAGCAATAGCATTCCCTGGGTTGTTTTCCAACGCCTTTTTGTAATAACTGAGCGCCGTTTCTTCGTCTATTGTTCGATAGACCTCGCCTAAAAAAGCGAGTGCATGGGAGTCATCGGGTCTCTCATCAAGAATAGCGCTTAGTCGTCGATGGGCAATCTCCGGATCATAATCTTTCGCGTCTATAGGCTGGAATACCGCTGCCTTAAGGAGACCGAACCATGCTTCGATATTGTAAGGATCGAGTTCTTTTACCTGATTGAATTCATAACGGGCCGCATCGAGTTGGCCGATACTCAGGAAGTCATTGCCGAGCGAAAGATGGCGCTGGATAAGTTTGTGCCGGAATGTTTCCTGTTCCTGACGTAAGGCTATCTCCCTGACCGGATGTAGAGGCGAGACATCATAAATTATCCACCCGAGAGTCGCCATAACGATAGAAAAAGCCGCTACCACAAGCACCCATTTCACCCGTAAAAATTTTAAGACTCTAACTATCTTAGAGGATTCCCGACCCGATGTGTCCTTAGTAATCATAGATGTTATCCCTTATTACACGTAGATTCTCATATATATGACTAATCATCTGAAACAGCAGCTAAGTATCCTCTCCTGCACACAGCCAGAAGACCGTGAACGTCAGCGCCGCCCGGTAACTGACTTCTTTTCTTTAGGCTTTTTCCGTTGACCTTCATCTACTTCAAGTGCCTTTAAGTCCTTAACTTCCAGGATATATGTCAACACTGCATTCCAAAAGCCCGAACCTCCGCTTGCAAGGAGGCCGAGAGCAAGGTAAGCGAGGAACGTATCCGGAATCATTTCGGACGGGATCGCGGGCCGCGCCAGGAATGCAGTCGTAATGCCGGCTCCAACCGCAAGCAGTTGAAGTGCGGCGTGCCTCCAGCCTTCATGTTTTGCCATCTTTTCCTTGTCATCCGCCGCGGCGTTCGGTGCGGCAATCTTCTTCGTGTTCAGCCACGGTATCGAACTTTTGATGATCTCGACAAGGCGCTCCGATGCCACGCTGAGAATTACCAATAGGCCGATGATAGTTGTTAAGTCCATTGAGATCTCTCCTTTCAATTAATGAAGTTATTCAATCTTTCTTATCATAGTACCCCTCCGTCCGTCAATGCCGGAGGTTCGCTTAACCCGCAGCGTTTCAGAAAATCGTTGGTGAACATGTAACGCTGGACAGGATCGGGAAGAAAGCGTTCACGGTCTTTTGTCCATGTTTCGACCGCGGTACCGTACATCGAGTCGAGCCGTTGAGGAGAGTAATCTCCTTCCTGTCCCCAGTGAAGCGTGAATGGAATATTCGCTTTTTCCATATTCTCAAAGACCTGCACGTAGAAATTCTGTGTATTGTCCGAGTTCAATCCGGGAAGCTCGATGGTACAGGTGAGCGGACTGAATCTCGTGAACGCAAGAGTTGCCGTGGAGTTTTTCACAAAGCGAATGCCGATCAATCCGGCAAATTTCTTCCCCTTTGCCGTAGTAATAATCCGCTGAACGGCAGCCTTCGCTTTTTCTACCGGAACGCCGAGCTCGACGCTTGCGCTGCCGTTCCCCGGTTTGGAGACGAAAGAATCCCCGAATATATACCGCGGTGTCTGCGTGTAGCCGGACTGCACCTCGGCAAACTGTCCGAACAGTCGGTTCACGACAACTGAAACAACACCGGGCGTTTTTCCGAGAACGGTGCCGAAGAAGGAGAGCGCATCGTCACCGACCCGTATACCGGAAGAACCCGGTTTCGGACTTAATTTCTTTTTCTCATACGGGCGTTTATACATCACCCGAACAAATGCATTTTTCTTTATGGAATAGGGATTGACGACTATATCGAGATGGTACGGATCATCCTTCGACTTTAATCCGAATTTCTCAAGGACTTTTTTAAGATTGGTTGAGGAGCCATGATCGAATGAAACCAGCTTTGGATAAATAGTCGCCGCTTTCGTGTAATCCACGCGCATGCAGTGCGTTTCCAGCATAAAGAGCGAGACGGTTTCCAGAATAATTCCGTGAATAACGCCGAAGCTGCCGAAGCTTACCAATGCACTGTTGAAGATTGAATCGTCGGAAATCAGTTTCGCCCCGAAAATATCGCTGAACGATTTGCCGATAATCGGATTTGTTTTGGGTTGAACAAAGACATGCTCTTTTTCGCTTGTCACGATATGAAGCGCACGTACATAATCCTGCATAGCGCCGATCTTGAGGGCAGAACCATGAGTTCCGGTGGAAACGGCTCCTCCGATCGTTTGTCCGTTACTTGCGCCGGTTGTGGCAAGACAAAGCCCCCGCGGTTCCAGGATGTTGTTGATCTGATTGATCTGGCAGCCGGATTGAAAGAAATAGAGACGCTCATCAAGCGGCTTCGGATCGTTCTTAAACAATGCAGATCCTTTGATGGAGTTTTTCCCGACCGTACCGAAAAATACGAGCGGTTTTGTGTCATGTATGGAATCATTGCAGACGGCAACGTCGGATAGCGACCACTTTCCGCCGTACGAGCGGATCCGTTCGTTCCGCGAGCGAGCTTCTTTGATCATCGATTGAATTCCCTCAAGTCCGCCCCTCCAACCCGGGCTGCCGTCGTTGTTAATCTGATACCTTCGGAGCACACTTTTTACAACGTTATTATGCTCGTTTGTCCAGGTGTAGTTATCGGTGATGATGATATTTCTGCTCATTCCGACTTCTCCTTTAGTTC
>PWJF01000238.1 GCA_003560935.1 Ignavibacteriales bacterium | reverse complement strand
CGTATTATTTTAAGGTCTAACATTTTTCAATCCGTTGATAGTTGTTAATAATTATAAATACGGTGTTCGAGCTGTTTGCGGAGGATACTCAAGCCTTCGCGAACATTCGAGAGACGTATGCCGAGTTCCATCCGTGCTTTTTGTGTCACAAATTCCGAATACCTTGGTCGCGGCGCCGCATGGTGGAATTCATCGCTTGAAATCGGCTGAATGAGATTCATATTCAGCTTGAATGTCTCGGCAACTGCAACTGCAAAATCATACCGGCTTGTTACTTCCGATCCGCTGATATGATATAAACCCGTCCGGCCAAGTTCAATGATCTTGATAATACCGTACCCGAGATCATCGACAAAGGTCGGTTGTCCGTATTGATCGACAACCACGTTAATCTTTTTATTTGCCGATAAATTATCCAGTACCCATAGAGCAAAGTTTGGTTTAACATCGACGCCGTATCCATACAGGATCATGGTGCGGACAATTGTATATCGTATACCGGCGCCGCGCAGAACGTTCTCACTAGCGAGTTTTGTTTTTCCGTAATAATTCACAGGATGAGGCGGTGCGGATTCATCCAGGGGCGCTTTTTCTCCATCGAAAACATAATCAGTAGAGAGATGAATTATGTGCGCGCCGGTGATGCGTGCGGATTCGGCAAGATATTCTACGGCATTAACATTCTGAAGCTGCGCCTTATCCCGATCATGTTCGCATTCATCCACATTTGTATTAGATGCGGTATGAATGATCGTACCGGGTTTGAATTCCTGAATACAATCCCGCATGTGTTTCTTATCGGTAACATCAAGTTGAAGATAGTGCGCCGGCAATCTATCCATAACAGAATACTGCTCTTTACCGGTGACGAGAATTTCATGATTTGTCTCCTGCAACAACAATCGGGATACCGTTTGTCCCAGAAGTCCGTTTCCGCCTGTTATTAAAATTCGTTTCATTCAGCCTCATCCAGCAGTTCATCCGATAAACGATGTAATTCACCGGATCCTTGTAGTGTAACTTTGCGGGCAGCGACACGGTTTGCAAAATGAGCGGATGCAATGGTATCGCCCGTTTTTGCATAGTGGAAAATAAATGCAGCTCCGAATACATCCCCGCAGCCGGTCGGATCGGGTTGTAGCGTTTTTGCCGAATGATTTCCGCCCGGTGGAACCTTGATTCCCGGGATTTCGGTCTCAATAACTTTTTTCTTATCGGCTTGATACACACGTGCTCCCCGCTCGCCGCGGGTTACCAGCATCGCCGCCGGTCCCAGCGTCATCATTATTTTTGCCAGTTGTTCCTCGGTCAACCGTTCAACCGTCAATGTCGCAGCTTCACGTTCGTTCATTTGCACAATGTTCGTATGAAATACCCATCGCCGCCAATCCATCACCGGTCGCCTGAATCGTTGGTTGTTCTCATCGACACCGAGCGTCATGCTGTGAATATCAAAGTACACCGGAACTTTTCTGGAGCTTTTTTCTTCGTTGATCATGTACAACATATCGAATGTTATGTCGAACCCGGATACCATATTGATGAGAATTGCATCGGCCCGTTTCACGTACGGCTGCACTGCGTCAACCGGTATCGGAGGTGCGATCTGTTCGCTGCATTCGATCCTCTCACGATCACCGCCATAGAAAAGTTTTACCGTATTAGTATGTCCGTTCAGCGTAAAGATGCCTTCAGTTGATACGCCCGGGAATCCGGAAAGCCGTGCAAAGAGTTCTCCCTTTCTGTCTTCTCCCACACCGAACACGGAAACGATCTTATGTCCTTCTCCCGCAACCGCAGCGAGTGTAGCGACGGGATAATAAATTCCGCCAAAACCGGTTACAGCTTCGTTCTCCGGCATGTGTATTTCATCGTAACACAGATGACCGATAACCAGGATATTCATATATGCTCTATCATTATTATTGTAAAAATCTTCAACCCGGCTCCGTAAGGACGTTCAGTAATCAAGTTTCAAGTGTATATATTGAGAAAAATACTGCTCAATATCAAGCGGGTTGCATATTGTTCCGGATTTAATGATATTGTTATCGCTACAATGAAACCTCCCGAAAAAATTATTGGTATGTATGAGAGCAGCCTTTGTCACCAGATACGGCGGACCGGATGTATTTCAAATACAGGAAACTGAAACACCGGAACCGGGACCGGACCAGATACAGATTCAGGTAAAAGCCATCGGGTTGAACTTTGCCGATGTCTTAATGCGCACAGGAATTTATCCAAATACTCCCAAGCCGCCGTTTATCCCGGGGATGGAGTTTTCGGGTTTTGTTTCGGAAACCGGGGCAAATGTACTCTCCCTGAAACCGGGAGACCGTGTGATGGGATACAGCAGAACGGGCAGTCATGCGGAATATGTAGTCGTTAACCAAAAAATGGCCGGTCCCATCCCCGAATCGATGAGTTTCGAAGAAGCGGCATCATTCTTGATAAACTATCTTACAGCGTATCACGGATTATTTACGCTCGGTAAACTGCAGCCGAACGAAAAAGTTCTCGTCCATGCCGCTGCCGGCGGTGTCGGACTTGCGGTCATTCAACTTGCCAAACATTACAATGGCGAAGTGTTCGGAACAATCGGATCCGAATTTAAACGCAACATAGCAAACGAGCAGGGACTTGACCACTGCATTAATTACACTAACGAAAACTTCGCGACGGTTATAAAGCAAATTACCAATGGCTACGGTGTGGATGTCGTTATGGATGCAGTCGGCGGTCGCGTGTTCCGACCGGGATGGAAACTACTCGCTCCGATGGGACGGTATATCATTTACGGTATCGCCGATGCTATGGGAAAAGATTCGTTCAGCTATCTGCGTGCAAGCAAATCGCTGCTTACCATGCCGCCCATATTATTAACGTCTCTTATCTCATCAAATAAAACTATTGCAGGCTTTAACCTTTCTACGCTCACGGGAAAAGCCTCTTATCTACGGAAAGCGGCCGATGAGTTACTCGATCTGTATTCAAAGGGAGTTGTAAAACCGGTCATCGGAAAAATTTTTCCATTCGAACAAATAATCGACGCACATGCTCATTTACAACAGCGCGAAAGTGTCGGCAAGGTTGTTGTAACATTTTAATCCCGCATGAAAACATTCTGGTTCTATCTATACAATCTACTTGTTTTTCCCCTGCTGCTTGTCATCACACGCACGGCATCGCTCTTTAATGAGAAGATACGTATCGGTTTCAAAGACAGAGCGCACTTGTTCGAAAAACTCGACAAGATTCTGAATACCCTTGATCCTGAACAATCACGAGTGTGGTTTCATGTGTCCTCACTCGGGGAATTCGAGCAGGCAAAACCGATCATTCAAACATTGAAAACAGAACATCCGCAGGCAATAATAATCGTGAGTTTTTTCTCTCCCTCGGGATACCGTTACTCTATCAATTATAAATATGCCGACGTAATAACGTACATGCCGTATGACAGCCGCCGGCTTGCGAAAAAGTTTATTAATCGTATCAAACCGGATGCCGCTGTATTCATCAGATATGATATCTGGCCGAACCATATCTGGGTACTTGCCGGATCGGGAATTCCGTTCTTTCTTTCAAGCGCCACCCTGCGTGAAAAATCGGTCAGATTAATGCCGGGACTTCGGGCGTTCCATCGCCATTTGTTTGATTTGTTCACTGCCGTCCTCACCGTCACGGAATACGATGCCCGTCAGTTTAAACGTTTCGGATTACATAATCCGGTTATCGAAGAGGCCGGCGATACACGCTACGATCAGGTATTGCAGCGAAGCAAAGCGGCGCAGGAGATCGAGCTTCTGCCGCACGGATTTACACGAAGAAAAAAGGTATTCGTCATCGGCAGCAGCTGGAATTCGGATGAAGAGCACCTTATTCCGACACTGAAAAAACTATATAATGCAGAACGGAATCTTCTGACGATCCTGGCGCCCCATGAACCGAACGAACAAAACCTGGAACGAATCGAAAAACAATTAGGGACGGAAATTCCGCACATCCGGTTTTCTCACATCAATAATTTCGCAGGTGAAAAATTAATTATTGTCGACAGCATAGGTATACTGGTAACATTATATAAATATGCTCACGTAGCGTATATCGGCGGCGGTTTTAAATCGAGTGTGCATAATATACTCGAAGCTGCCGTCTACGGCATCCCGGTTGTATTCGGTCCGAAACACACAAACTCACAGGAAGCCGCGGAACTGGCAAGGAGAAACGGCGGTTTTGTTGTTACCGACAGACAATCGATGAACGCAATCTTACAACGATTGTTTGCCGATTCTCAATTCAGGAAACAAGCCGGTGCGGTATGCAGGCAATTGGTTAAGGAAAACGCGGGTGCTACCGGAAGGATACTAAAGCATTTGAAGAAACACATTGTACGGTAAGATGAGTCACACAAAAACAGCATACTTCGATACCATCGCCGGCATCAGCGGTGATATGACGCTCGGAGCGCTTATCGATGCGGGACTTCCGCTCGAACATCTACG
>PWJF01000338.1 GCA_003560935.1 Ignavibacteriales bacterium | reverse complement strand
GTACGGTAAAACAAATTCTTCGTATTGTGAAACCGAGAGAAACCCGCCTCCGGCAAACGCCGATGAGATGAGAAAAGCATCGACACCTTCTTCTGCCTGCCTCTTCCCGAGATCGGCCGCGCCGGCTGCAAGCCGCTCCAGGCATGCTTTCACCTTTTCCGGATTGTCGAGTAGCGCCATAAGAGCATTTTCATAACCGAGCAATTCCAGTAATTGAGTTAACGGGGAGAATATCTCCGAATGAACGGAGATCGTGTCTCCCGTCTTTTCCCGGACGCATTTTATTGTGTTGATATGATACGCGGGGAAAAAATCATCGAACGGGCGTTCCTCTCTTTCAAATCCCCATGTGTACGGATACGTTATTCCGGTAACGTCGTACGGTTCGATATAGTAAAGTTTGTCCGGATCAATGTCGGCAATAGTCAGATGAATTTTGGAACCGTCCGGAAAACGGTACTGAGGTAAATCGTCATGCGGGAAGACGGTGCTGCCTCCATCTTTCCATCGTATAATTTTTTCGTTGTCGCTTTCTTCAATCTTTTGAATATATTTATCATAATCCGGTTGTCTGCCCGGAAGATTGATCAGTATTCCGTCGAACATATACCATTTCTGAAGATTGACAAGCGCACCGGCAAATCCTTCGGAGGTATACCAAACATGCAACGGATCGATTCCGGAATACAGAAAGTAATGTCCGAGCGACAATTGACACATCACCGGTATGCGGTCGGGTTCGGTGAGTGCCATGGCCGCGCGCATTCGTTCTTTTGATGTCATTATGTAAAATAATTAGAATCGTCAGATATATCAAGGAATTTGAGGGTGCAGGATAACAAAGGATCCCGCGATATAAACGAAGATCATCGCCACCGATGCAACTTCATCATCGTATTGCCGTATAACTTTTCATAATAAGCAATTACTCACCTTCATGAAAGAGATTTATAATAGCAATCAATCTATGAAAAATAATAATCGTCTATCCGATCTTTCATCTCACCGGACCAAGATACTCATCCAACCAGTCTAATGTTTCCTTGATGAATTCATTTCTCGGCGGGATATGATCGGTTTCGTACAGTTTCAGTTCTTTCTCCGGAGTTCCCAAAAGCTCGAACATCGGTTTGATGGATGTCTCATAAGGAAAGATCGAATCGTACATGCCGTTTATCATCAGGGTGGGGACCTTTACCCGGGGTATATAATTAATTTGATTCACCTCCGGACGTCCCCGTCCGGTGAAGCCTCCCGAAAGGATTATATTGGCGCTGAGTCGATCCTCTACGGCCGGGATGATCGTTCCGAGCCATCCCCCCCAACTCATTCCATAGTACGCAATCCGGTTCATATCTATATCCTGCCGTGTCTCAAGGTAGTCGAGCCCTCTTCTGAAATCTTTAACTACATAATTCAAATATTGGACGAATTGATACGAATCGTCTCCGCCGTGTATGGGCGCCAGTGCACCGTCACCGCGCTCGAATGTTCCTTTATAAACCGGGAAAAGAACTGCGCGGCCGTTTTTTATAAGGAAGTCAACGAATACGGGAAATTCGATAAACCCGGTTAAATCCTCACTCGAATTTGCAAACACGGCGTTCGAGCCGGGGAAGTACACGACCGTCTGATACGGCGGTTCAATATTCTTCGGAAGAAACAAATACGCGATAATCCGTTCACTTCCGTACGCGGCATTAAACGTGATCTTTTCCTGTATCCACTCATCCGAACTTTCATCCCTCCACTCCACGCGTGCATTGAGAGCCGTCGGGTCGTAGGAGAATTGTTCTTTATATACTTGAAAAATAGCATCGTGAACCGGTTCTACCTTCGAAAAGTCTTTTACCTCACGGAATATAGCGTTTGCAAATGCTTCCCCGGGGAGTTCATCGACGTCCGGATAGAGTGCACACCGGAAACCGTTCGTAGAAGATCGGTCGAATGGAGGGGCCTGGCTCCAGGCCGTAAACATGTACGGAGGATCGTCCCATGCACCCCCTCTGATGATCCTCCCTCTATCGGTTACATTCCAGACCCATTCCCGTACATTTCCCGCCATGTCGTATGCTCCGTATGATGTTAAGCCGTTCAGACTCCCTATCGGGACCGGTCCTCTCCCTTCGAAATTACTAAAGGGTGCAAATGTAGCATATCCTCCGAATTGCGGCCAGCGGATTATTGACGTGTGTTCTCCCCTGGCTAATCCCCAGTGGTGGACCGTCGGCAGCATTTTCCCGGCGTATTCCGCGTATGCCGCCGCCTCGTACCAGCTTATTCCCGATACGGGATAATCCGCCTGACCTTCGGGGTAATGTCCTCCTAACCATGTCGACGGTCCAGGTCTTCCAGTCTGATCGACGAATTCTGCCATAGCCTCTTCCCAGCTTAACACGCTTCCCTCATTGACAAACTCATGCTTCCAGTATTCCCTGTTTCTGTAGCCGCCGTTATCGATGAACTCTTTGTACTGTCTGTTCGTGACTTCATACCGGTCGATAAAGAAATCGCCTAATTTCCCGATAGGTGTTTGGGCGCCTGCTACCCGCACCATGCCGGGAGGAATACTCCCTGTCTTATCCAGTATTCTCGTGAAATGGTTCGGGACACGGGACGTTTCCTGTCCGATATCCACATCCCAGGTGGTCGCAGCAGCCAGGACCGTTTCATATCCTTCCTTCTCTATTTTCCATCTGAAAATTCCGTCAGGCAATCTGATCCCTTCGATCGGAGAAATTCCAAGGTATATCCATTCACTTTCCGGATCGCTGTATTCTTTTATATAAACATCCGCACCCGGCGGCTCCGTATCAATATCAATCTCGAAGGAACACATTTCTATGAGCGCGGTAAGGACGGGATCGCGCGGGATATACTTCTCCGCTTTCTCTGCAAGTTTATATGCATCGGTAAATTGCCAGTTGAGGATGAGCTGTTCTATCTGCGGCAGAGCTTCTTCCCGTGCCCAGCGAACGTTTGCCTGACGGTTGAAAAACCATCCTGCAACAAGTATAATAACTAAAATTACCGTGACTATAGGAATTGCAATTTGTGGTCGACGGAGTCGACGTACAACTGTGCGTAGATTGAATACTCCAAGTTCCTCCTGACGTAAACTATTCAGATAGGTTTTCAAATCCTGCAGGAGCTCAACGGCAGATGAATATCTATCATCTCTACTTTTTTCCAACATGCGGTTCACAATTCGCATTAAATCGGGCGAGATATCCGGTATATGTTTTCGAAGCGGTTCAGGATCTTCATTGATTATCAAATATACCAGTGCTTGTTCATACTCACTTCTGAATGGTCTTTTACCCGAAAGCATCTCATACATCAACACACCAAGCGACCAGATATCGGTGCGATGATCGACTTCATCCCCCTGTGCCTGCTCGGGCGACATATACGGAACAGTACCCAATGTCGTCCCTTCTTTTGTCAATAATGAAACATCTCTCATCTTCACCAAACCGAAATCCATCAGCTTTACCCGGCCACTTTCCGTTACCATTACGTTGCTCGCTTTTATATCCCGATGTACGATATCCTTCTCATGCGCGGCCTGGAGTCCTTCGGCGATTTGAACGGTGATATCTATTGCCTCATCTACCTTTAAAGGTCCCGATGCTATCATCTTATTCAGTCCCGTACCCTCGATGTATTCCATTGCGATAAAGGTATGTCCATTGCTTTCGTCGATCTCATAGACTGTAGTAATATTAGCATGATTCAGCGATGCGGCTGCCTGTGCTTCACGTGTGATACGCGTTTTTTCTTCCTCTTTGTGAAGAACTTTAGGCGGCAGAAATTTCAACGCAACGGTGCGGTTGAGTTTGGTGTCATGTGCTTTGTAGACTACTCCCATTCCGCCTTCTCCAAGCATTTCGAGTATTTCATAATGTGAAATAGTTTGTCCGATCATTGTAATCTCCATTTAGTGCAAATGGTATGTTTATTCGATACTACCCTACCGGTAATAAGCCGGCGCCGTTTTCAATTCCTTAAAAAGAGCGGGATCATGCTGGATCCAGAGTTCGGCTCCCGTCTCCTCTACAAGCGCCTCGACCTGCCGCATGCTTTCCCGGGTTTGCTCGGCATCCACATTGAAGATCGGTACCCGCTGCTGTTCCCGGCTGATCTGTAAGTGATAGAGGTCCCCCGAAAGCACGACAGGGCCGGTCTCGGCGAGATCGACGAACAAAACCTGGTGCCCGGGCGTATGTCCCGGTGCCGATATGATACGGACGCGTTCGTCTCCGAACACATCGTGATCGCCGTCGATGATAAGCTTCTCCAGATCACGGAGCCGTTCGTATAGATCCGGGTCGTAACCGATTAAGGTCACTTCATCGGCAAAAGCAGCGTCGTACTCCGCCTGTTGAATGATCAGCGTCCCACCCTGCACCTCATTGGCAGCGCCCACGTGATCGGTGTGCATGTGCGAGAAAGCGACATAGTCGAACGAACCCATATCGCGGTCCATATCGGCAAGCTGGTCGTCC
>PWJF01000044.1 GCA_003560935.1 Ignavibacteriales bacterium | reverse complement strand
TTGATAATCGTGCTCGCCGCGATGATGTCTACGGTCGATTCCTTATTAATCCTATCATCATCCGCGGTTATCCGGGACGTCGTGCAAAAAATCTATAAACCGAATTTGACGGAACGGATGCTGTCTTATCTGGGCAAAGGTGTCACGATCGTTCTGGGAGTGGGCGCATTGCTATTAGCGATACAGGAGGTCAGAGTTATATTCTGGTTTGTGTTATTCGCCTGGTCGGGTCTCGCTTCCGCATTTACGCCTGCTGTCCTCTGCTCCCTCTTCTGGCGGCGGACCACAAGAGAAGGTGCCATCGCGGGGATGGCGGCGGGATTTCTGACGACGATCGTCTGGGTACTCTGGTTAAAACCGTATATCTACGATCTGTATGAAATGATACCGGGATTTTTAATAGGATTTACAATCACCATCGGAGTCAGCTTATTCACAAAACCTCCCGACGGTACCGATGCGATATTCGTTTCGATCAGGAAAGCGGTTGGGCATCCGTTTCGGGAAGAATAATTTTTTACTTTTTAATCGTTTGTCACTCGAATATTATTTGTAAATATAAGGGGTAAGCGAGTGCGTATGACAGTACCCGAGAAATCAAATAGCATTTCTTCCCGGCAGAAGCTGCCACTGATTAGCATAAGCGTAGCCGGCCTCGTTGTCGTGATCATACTGATTATTTTCTGGCCCTGTTCGTCTTGTGCGGGTATTTTCAAACAGACTGCTCCGAGATTGGAAACTCACCTTGAAATCATCAAGAATAGGGGTGCATTCGTTATTGGGCATGAGCAGATTCAGGAGCTCCCAGAGAGTGCACAAAAAGTTGGCTTACACCTCAAAACCTGTTGTTCTGTACTGGATGGCGGAAAACTTAATCCTACACAATTTCAGCAATGTATCGAAATAGCGTCTGCCTACGATCAGCAGATTGCACTTGTGGCACAGCAAGTGACAGACGTTACTGAAGCAATGGAAAAAGGGGACAATGATCTCCTGCAAGATAAAACTTCTCAAATCAATATAAGCCATGCACGATCGTAAATGAAATGCTGATCGCTAACAACAAGTTCGCTTAATACCAAATTACACCGTGTTATTATTCTATCATTAGTTTGAAAATTCCTACAAAAGCATGTATATTAATTTATTTGAACAATATTATGTCACGCATAGATTCAACCACTGAGTCAGTTTAAGTCACCATGAACGAAATCAACGACAAAGTCCGGGTTATTGTAGAAAATTTTCAACCTGAGAAAGTAATACTATTCGGATCTTATGCTAATGGCACTCCGGGACCTACTAGCGACATAGATTTACTCGTGATAATAGACACAGAACAGTCGACATGGGATCTCGCGGTGGAAATTTCTTTAGCATTAAAACACTCCATGCCGATAGATATTATCGTTCGAACGCCTAAGGAAATTGCCAGAAGACTTGAATGTGGTGATTTCTTCATCAAAAATGTCATGGAGACCGGCAAGGTTCTGTATGAACGAAATCGTACATGAATGGATTCAGAAAGCAGAGGGAGACTTTGTGACAGGATTGAGAGAGTATCGTGCAAGAAAATTTCCCAATTTTGATGCCGCCGGTTTTCATGCACAACAGTGTATAGAAAAATATCTCAAAGCGTTGCTCCAGATGCATAACGTCCGGTTCGAAAAGATCCACGATTTGTTAGCCTTGAAGGAATTATGTATTTCATTTCTTCCAGAGTTAGAGCTGCATGAAGAAGGTCTTGCCTATTTGAACCAATTTGCCATTGCCTTTCGTTACCCTGGCGAGTCTGCCAGTCGCGAACAGGCCAAACGCGCTGTGAGGATTATGAAAGAGTTGAGATCCGTTCTAAGAAATGAATTAAACATTGTGGATAAATAAACGCCGGTACATCGAAAGAATATCGGTATTGCGCTTTTAACAAACCCCGGTTTATTCAGCTTCTCCTCATCATCACCACATACATCACAAACGCAGTCCCGAAACCGACGAACCCTGCATAATCGTAGAGAAAGCGCAACTCGTTAACGAGGAGTCCGATCAATGCTACAAACCCCCCCGATGCGAGCGATAGGATAGCTCTCGGATTAAAACCCCCTTTGTACTCATACACGCCGCCCCGCGTGTAAAGATCCTCCACCTTGAGATTACGTTTACGGATGATGAAATAATCAGCGATCAATACACCTGCAATCGGAACGAGAAAGCTTGAGTAGCCGATAAGCCATCCGAAAATATAGGCGCTATAATCCTCGAGAAGTTTCCACGGCATCATGGCAATGCCGATAAACGCAGTAATGAGTCCCCCACCGACGAAGCTGATCTTTCTCGGGGCGAGGTTGGAGAATCCGTTGGCCGGTGCGACGACATTCGCTGCGAGATTCGTCGTGAGTGTTGCAATCGACAATGCTGCCATTGAAAGGAAGATAATGATAGGTGCCTCAAACCGGGAAAGAAGTTCCACAGGATCCCAAATCGCTTCACCGAAAATTACAATCGTCGCCGACGTTACTGCTACCCCTATAAATGAAAACAACGCCATTGTAAACGGAAGACCGAAGAACTGTCCCAACATCTGTTCTTTCTGGCTTCGTGCAAAGCGTGTAAAATCAGGGATGTTCAACGACAACGTCGCCCAGAAACCTACCATGCCTGTAAGTGCCGGGAAAAAGAATTTCCAGAATTCTCCTGTTGTTTGAAACCTACTGGGTTGAGAAAGAATTGGTCCAAACCCGCCTCCCTCTCTGTAAGCCCATATAAGCAACCCAAAACCGACACATAAAAGAAACGGAGCAGCTAATGCCTGTAGCTTCTTTATCGATTCGGTACCGTTGACGATAAAATACACGTTCATAAGCCAGAATACCGCGAAGCTTATCCACGGACCCAAAGAAAATTCCGCCCATGATGGGAAGACAACTACTGTCAACGCATTGAGGGCGGCGCCGCCGATCCACGTTTGAATCCCGAACCAACCGCACGCAACAAGAGCGCGAAGGATAGCAGGAATATTTGCTCCCAGTGTACCGAACGGCGCACGGACAAACACCGGAAACGGGATTCCATACTTCGTTCCCGCATGTGCATTCAAAATCATCGGAATTAATACTATAAAATTACCAAGTGTAATGGTAAGAATTGCCTGCCACCAGTTCATTCCACCTGCAATTAATCCGGCAGCAAGCATGTAGGTAGGAATGCAGACACACATACCGACCCACAAAGCAGCAATGTGGTAGGTATTCCACGTGCGCTGTAAAAGTTTAGTCGGTGCTATGTCTTTATTAATAAGCGGGCTGCCGTCGAGTGTGGAAATGTCGGTTTCGACGAGTTGGGTGTCGATGTATCTGTTCAATGATTTCCTCCCGTTAGTATTTAAATTCCAAATTACAAATTACAATTTTCAAACAATACCAAATTTTCTAATGAACGAATGTTCCAAACAATGCGCTTCCGAAAGTTTTGGAATTTTTGCATTTGATCATTGGTACTTGTTTGTTATTTGGAATTTGGTAATTGGTCATTTTTCGTTTCCGACTTTTCCGCTATGGCATTGAATATCTTGAGTAATTCCGTAGCCTCATTGACAAGCTCCTGTCTTTCTCTTTCCATATCCGAAGAATCACCGACATCAACTAAACGAAGAAAGAATCTGCTCTCTTGCGATTCTTTCCTGCATACTTTTATACGATAAATAAAATCCTTCCTGCTTAACGCTTCATTCACTTCTATGTAATTAGAACCTACCGATCCGGTAGCTTTGGTAAGTTGTTTTATATCCTCAATGTTTTCTTCAGTTCTTGGAAATTTCTTTGTAAATTATCTTGTCCGATATGCAAATAAATATGTCCTATCCTCAAGATCGTATTGTCTCTGCTCGCTTGAAGACTGTCTGTGATTTTTAGTTTGGATCATTTGTATAAGCCCGGAGATTGTTGCTAGAATTTTGTCCCTACATAGATTTTCAGTTTCCCCGGCGGGTTTTGGAAATTTATTATTCGATCATTGGAATTTGTTTGAAAATTGGTTATTGGTCATTGGTTATTTTTAATCCTTACGGCACCTAACCATACCAATCTTGAAATTCCTAGATAAGATTATACTGCCCTCTCTTCACAAACACCCCGTCTCCCATTTTTCCGAGAAACGTATCTCCCTCGAAGACCATACGTCCGCGGGAAAAGACGTGCGAGGGGGAACCGCTTACGGTCATTCCTTCATACGGATTATAATCAACCCGCATAAAATGTGTCTCTGCACTGATGGTGTATGTGCGGTTTGGATCCCAGATCACGATATCCGCATCGCTGCCGACGGCGATTGTTCCTTTTTGCGGAAACAGTCCCATTAACTTTGCCGGTGCAGTCGATACAAGTTGCACAAAACGGTTAATACTCCATCCTCGCTTAATAACTCCTCCTTCATATAATAGATGCAGCCTGTTTTCCACTCCGGGAACACCGTTCGGAATTTTACTGAAGTCGTCTTTTCCGAGTTCCTTTTGTTTCGGCAGTCCTTTAT
>PWJF01000122.1 GCA_003560935.1 Ignavibacteriales bacterium | reverse complement strand
GTACTATCGACCCCGCTGAATCGTGAAACAAACTATTTCGAATGAACAGTTATGGAACCGACTGCCGCGCTTGCCTGAACCAGCTCACCGCCATCGTTATAAGTGAATTGTACCCTGCTGCCCGAGCCGGTGTAGTCGGGAAGTGAACATCGCACCCTGCCAACGGCTGTATTGAGTAAAAACCTGGCGTTTATATCTTCAGGTACATTTATTGATATACTACCGGTGGCGGTATTTAATTTTACCCGTTCCGGATTGTTTAGTAATGATACTGTAATCGAACCGGTACTCGCATCCGCGTCGATTTCCCCATATATATTCGTGATATTAATGGCGCCTGCGGCGCTTCGCACCTGAACGCTTCCGTCTATGTCATCCACATCGACGCGTCCTGCAGCTACACTTACGCGGACATGATAATGATATGGAACATGAATGGTAAACTCAATGCGTTCGCTCCTGTATCCTCTCCAGCTTCGATGTCCTTGTCGGCCTGCACGCCGTGTTCGTATTACAACATCATTGCCATCCTGTTCCAGACGTAATTCAAGGTTATCAAGCGTCCGTGGTGATCCGTATACTTCCGCCTGTACTCTGACTTCATCATATTCCCATCCGCGGACTACGATATTTCCCGATGCTATATTCATTCGAAGTGTACCACCCGGTTCCACATGATAGGATTTATCGATTGAATGTACCTGCGCCAGGGATGTCGATGAAAAAATGAGCAGAGCAAACAGGGCAATCAACGGCACTATGATTGTATTTAAGTAAATATGTTTATTCATTGTAATTCAATTAGATAGCTATTCTTTATTAATCCTTATACTCCCGCCTGACGTTCTCAAAACAATCTCCGGACCTCCGTCGTTAATCGTTCCTTCGAGTGATGAACTTGAAAGCGTCCCCTGTACGGTTATAGGGAAATCGTTCGATACCCGTCCACCTGAGGTACGTGCAGAAACAGCGGCACGGATTGACCCGGGTAATGTAACATTAATACTTCCGCCCGACGTACGAAGATTTATTCCTTTATTTTCACCGACAGAGGTAAGTGTAATTCCGCCTCCTGATGTACGAGCAGCTACAATAGCATCAATTTCCGAGAGACGTATAGAACCTCCGGAGGTACGTGCTTCAAGTGAACCACGGGCGCCCTTAACGGTAATTGAACCGCCCGAGGTTCTCAAAACAATATCTCCGCTCAAGTGATTTACATTTACGTTCCCACCGGATGTACCGAGATTAATTTCACCGATCAGTTGATCTGCCCGTACTCCCCCTCCGGATGTCCGTGCATCGATAATTCCTTCCACTTTTTTGAGTGATAAACCACCGCCTGCAGTTCGTATCTTCAAATCATACTCATAGGGAACCATAAGACTGTAGCTAATCCGTACTCCTCTTCCCCAGTCCCCGAAAAATGATCGCACCCGCGGGATATCCGCACGTATGTCGACACCATCTACAGATGATTCAATGAAAAACTCAATATCCTGAATATATCGATCGCGACCTTCGACTTCAATCTTTAGCCAAACTTCATCCCGTTCCCAGCCTTCAACATCAATTCCTCCTAATCGTGTTTCCAGGTTTAACAATCCGCCGGGGCGTACATCAAATGATTTTTCAATAACTCTATCGGCCGATGCCGCATACACTGAATTGATTGGCTCCACGGCTCCGGAAAATCCCAGAAGTAATGCAACATACACGATTGTTAGTGCTGTAAAACTACCTGCACGGAATAGTACTTTTTTATTTTTTTCCATAATGATACCTCTCAGGTAAATTAAATAGTCAGTATAATATACAATCTTACTCGATAAAAAACCTTACTCGATAAAAAACATGTTGTTACCTGTGAATTTATACGTATCCCGGACAGGAAGGTTACATTCAATGTATCTCCACGTATTGTAATTACTTAGTTTTTTGGTTATTTTTATCGTTTCAGATGTTTTACGATTGGATCACGGAAAGAAATAATGAAATCAAGAATATTGACATTAATACTAATTACAATAGTTGCCGGATGTAGTAATGATAGACCGGCAGACCGGGAAAGTCCCGTTCATCTTGAACGGGAAAACGTCACTGTACCCGAATTTAATCAAGATCGAGCATTTGATTATCTGGTAGCCCAGACAGAATTTGGACCGCGCAACCCCGGCTCGACCGGACATCAGCAATGCCTTCAATATCTAACATTTGAGTTGCAAAAATTTGCCGATGCTATCAACCAGCAGAGTTTTCGTCACACCGGCTATGAGGGCAAATCTTATCAGATGACCAACATTATTGCTTCTTTTAACATGGAAGCGACAAACCGCATTCTTCTGGGAGCACACTGGGATACCCGACCTCGTGCGGAGCGTGATCCCGATCCCGGGAGAAGGAATGAACCCATCCTCGGAGCTAATGACGGGGGAAGCGGGGTGGCAGTACTGCTCGAAATGGCACGAATATTCAGCATCAACCCTCCTCCGACAGGTGTTGACATAATTTTATTTGACGGTGAGGATTATGGGCGTGAGGGAGATCTCGACCAATACTGTATTGGAGCAAAACATTTTGCCCGGAACAAACCTTCAGGCTTTAGACCCCGCTTTGGAATAATTATCGATATGGTCGGGGATAAAGAAGCCCGTTTTCCGCAAGAAGCCAACTCGAAACAGTATGCACCATGGGTAGTAAATTTGATATGGGATACCGCTCGCCGGTTGAACAAAGCTGAATTTGAAGACCGTCAGGGAGGTGCAATTTACGACGATCACATCCCGCTGAACGAAGCCGGTATTCCCACCGCCCTAATCATCGATTCCGATCTCATAGGATACGACGGTCCGAACGAACGGCGAAGATACTGGCATACGACTATGGACACTCCCGAACAGTGCAGCCCGGAAAGTCTCGGTGCAGTCGGTAGGGTGCTGACAGAAATTATCTACCGGCAACCTTCATAAAGATTGCAATCAATGATATATAAAGAATTGGTTGTTTATATCGATGTATCTTTCAGGGAAGAATTTACAGCCGAACTATTAATGCTCAACTTCGAAAGTTTCGCCGACAGCGATAATGCGCTGCATGCTTATATGCCGGCAAACAGGTGGCATGATTCCCTCCTCGATGAAATTCATAAGCGATTGCTGAAGCATCAAAAATCTGGTAAAATACAATTGTTTAGATTGGATGTCCGTGAGGTAACACCGCAAAACTGGCAGGAACAATGGGAACGAACTATCACCCCCGTTTATGCCGGTAAAAAAGTCGTCATTCGTCCATCCTGGCATACCGTTGATCTCGCCGTAGACACAATCGATATCGTCATCGATCCGAAGATGTCGTTCGGTACAGGACACCATGAAACCACACAAATGATGGTCGAGCTACTCGAGGAGTACTGTTTACCCGGCATGAACGTTCTGGATGTCGGTACTGGTTCGGGTATCCTGGCGATAATCGCCGCCAAGATGGGAGCGGCATATGTTGCCGGAATTGATAATGATCCGGATGCAATCGCCGATGCGCACGATAATTGTAAGATGAATAACGTTCATAAAATAGTCCGGTTGTATTCCGGGACACTCAAACATACGGCACACGTTATTCGCCGATCGTTCGATTTGATACTTGCCAATATAGAACGAAAAGTTATTCTCGACGTTTTCGGGGATATCACGGATCGTTTAACGAATAAGGGCATACTGCTGATTTCCGGATTTCTTGAAGAGGATTATTCACATATAGAGGAGGCACGAATGCACAGAAAACTGTCGACTCTTAAAACAATCAGGCGTACATCGCAAACAACGGATACCTGGATAGCAATCGCAATACAAAAATGAAGCGTTATGCATCGATCGACATCGGAACGAACACGGTATTAATGGTTGTCGTCGAGGTATCAGACGACGGAACAATGTATCCCGTATACGAAGGACAGCACCTGCCGCGACTCGGTAAAGATGTCGATGCGAACCGTAGAATACACGATGATTCGATAAAACGGGTTATTAAAGCACTCAAAACATTTAAACGGACAGCGGAGACATTACACGCATCTAAAATATTTGCATGCGGAACAAGCGCGCTTCGTGATGCGGAAAATCGAAACGAGGTGGTTCAGCGGATCAAAGCCGAAACAAACATCAGCATTGATATTATCAGCGGTGATACCGAAGCAGAATATACCTATCTCGGTGCATTAACGGGATTATCGTCATTACCCGCCGATACTACCGGTATACTTGATATCGGCGGAGGGAGGACCGAACTTGTCGTCGGTAGTGGACTCTCGGTGACATCAAGATGCAGTATTGATATCGGATGTGTGCGGTTAACCGAAAAATATTTTATGTCACTCCCCCCCGCTCCCCTTTCGCTGCAGGAAGCCGAAGAATATATCCGGAATACAGTGCGCGAACAAATAAAGGATTATAAAATCAATACCTTAATCGGTGTTGCCGGTACAGTGACAACACTTGCGGCAATTCATAAAAAACTGCCGGATTTTTCTGCTGAATT
>PWJF01000469.1 GCA_003560935.1 Ignavibacteriales bacterium | reverse complement strand
TAGAGGGGTATTATCGTAATCAGTCCGGAGACTTGGTAAGGTTTTTTCAGTATTCATTGTCATCTGCCAAGGAGACGCAATTATGGCTCTGAAAAGCGAAGCAAAGAAATTTGATCGACACGAATCGATATGAGGCAATTAATTCGAAACTAAAGAACTTGATACCACAGACCGTTAATTTTATAAACGGTGCACGAAAAAAGCGATAAAGTATATCCTATTCACTTACCCGTCGCGCTCCCGACTGTGTCGGGGCGCGTGGATTATCACAATAGTGTCGTTCATAGCCTCTATAAGAATATCGGGATCTCTGATTCGAAAACCTTTCTATAAAAACATGTGCCGGAACATTGTAATGAAAGAAAAAAATCATTACAATATACCACAAACACCACATATAACAAATCGTAAAATAAAGATATGATATCTGCTGAAACCGTAACCCGAACGCTGGAAAAGATGTCTACTATGACCCCGCCGCAGATTCAAACGATAATAAACCGGATGAGCAAGGAGCAGCCGGTTATCCTTGCATACCTGCTTGCCTCCAGTGAAAACGACGCATTCGACGAAAACGAGTCTCAAATATTAGTCTTCGTCGGTGTTGTCGTCTGGCAGCTCATGAGGCAGCGCCCGAAAGGCACCCGGATGATCACGGAGAAACGACTGGAGAAGGTGGAAAAGTCGAACGAAGCTCAACTGGAGAAGATGGCAGGAGATTCTCCCGGCGATTTTTTCAGCGCTGCAGAGGCGAGCGTCAAAAGCTACCCGGAGCCGGAGGTGCTGCGCTACGTTGTCGAAGCGATGATGGAAGATGAGGAAGGAAACACCGACAACCCGCCGATACGTGAGGAGAACTTAGGATATGCCTTCTTATATATGAAGAACGTGCTGGATGCGTTTGTTGACAGGTAAAAAATTTTTGCACCCTTACCCATCACCTCTCGCCAGTGCAAACTCTACTATTTTCTTGAGCGCCTCCCCGAAACTCAGTCCGTACTCCTCCGCACTGCGCATAAATCCGACCTCCGCCGCAAGGTCGGGATTCGGATTTACCTCCAGCACATACAGTTTTTTAGCTTTGCTCAGACGAATATCAATTCTGGAATAATCCCTGCATCTCATTACCTGAAATGCCCGTATTGCAATTTGATGTACACGTTTGGTTGTGGCTTTCGGTAAATCTGCCGGGCAGACCGGAAATGCAGTGTGATATGCTTCATGCGTCGGATCCCATTTCGATTGATAACTCACAATCTTGTGAAGATGAGACGGTACTTCGGAGAAGTCGATCTCCGAGATCGGGAGCGCTACCGGATCGGTATCGCCGAGTATCGATACGTTTAGTTCGCGGCCATCGATGTATTCTTCAACGAGCGCGGATTGTTCGTAATCCTCGATGATATGTTCCACCCGTTTCAACAAATCCTCGCGGTTGGTAACAACCGATTCGTTCTCGATACCGGTGCTGGCATCTTCGCGCGCAGGTTTTACAATCAAAGGATATTTTAATCCGTGCCGTTTCGGAATGCTGTTTTTGCTGTATTTTTTGAACCGCGGTGTGGGGATGCCGTTCGCCATAAGTATCTGTTTGGTGAGCATCTTCCGCTGGCATATACCGAGTGTTAGTGCGGGAGCTCCGGTAAACGGTATTCTCAACAACTCGTACATGCCCGCGACTTTAAACTCATCCCACGGTGAATCGTTAAAAACCTCGACGAGGTTAAAAATAACATCCGGACGGTTCTTTGTGAGAATACGATGCAATGTCGAAAACTGATCTTTCAGATTTACCGCTTCGGCACGAAACCCTTGCTCCGATAAAGACTGCCGTATTGTCTCGATATCTTCTTCAGGGGTTGGAACTTTGGTATCGAAGAACGGTTCGAAGTTAAGTTTCTTTTCGTCAACATCCTTATATTCATCGTACGGGTACGGTTCGTTATAGAGTATAATAACGTGCGGCTTCTTTGTCATATTCCTTTTCCGTTAGGTTGGTATCCTAAGATAATTACGCAAATGTTTGTTTAAAATCAAGTTGCATTTATTTTATTAAATCGATAGCTTTGAGAAACCTATTACATAAACGGAATACATATATACATTTACATTATACATGGGACTCTATCCTCAACCAAATAAATGGACGTGCGGCCCCTTTGCTCTAAAGCATTCCCTTATTATGCTCGGTACTTTTGTAGATGAGATAAAGATTGCCCGAATAGCGGGAACTCATTGGTGGTCGGGTACCGATGAAATTAAACTTGCACGGGCGGCACGTGCATGCCGCTGCGATATGAAACTTATCCGCCGCCGCGATCCGGAGTTTGCCCGCAAAGCATTGTTGGGATATCTCAAGAAAAACCGTCCCTGTTTAATTTGCGTCGATCAATGGAATCACTGGATATCAGTTGTCAATGGTCAACGCGGCAGGCATGGAAGATATGTTATTATAGATTCGAAAGCTGCGCCGGTCATTAATATTCTGACATGGCCTCAGCTTCGGCGGAGGTGGGGATATATCGATAAAGACAGCGAGGATGATCGTCCCATTTTCGATTTGCATCCAATCCAACCGCGGTTCCGGGTAACAACCAAGGCATTGTTCTCGGTACACCGTGCTAAGTATTTACGCAGACCGGAGAATGCCGACTTTGCGTTTTACTGGGATGAATATGTTGCCGATCTGCTGACCATTTGTAAACCGCGAACAACCAGAAGTTATGATGTTATATCGATGGGTGAATTCCTCCGGCGGCATGAAGAAATGCTGGTCGATCTCGTCTCATACTGGCACGGAAATGTGACGAAACGGGAGATACGAAAGCTGCTTGATAATATGAAGTTTGTTATTGATACCTACGGGCTTATCATCCCCCGTGATCGTGAGAAGCGTGCAATCATATCTATAGCGATATTGCTCGCACTGTGGGCATCGGGGCGATACGGTGTCGATGAGTTTTATGGTGGATGATTCCTATCGCCTTACCCGTACGCTTCCGAGTCCCGATTCAATCTTTATTACCAGTTTACCTTCGGCTGTATCATAGTTTTGCGTGATATATTCGTTACGATTTACGCGTTCAAAATCGTCGGGAACATTGACCGAAGAGAACAAGCGCTGTGCTGCATATAGTCTGGCTCCGATGTGGTCGGGGATGATCAAGGTAACCGCTCCGATACCGAGTTCGACATCAACATTTGCTTCATGTCGTAATGCGCCGTCGAAATCAAGTGTATAAGATCCGACACCTCCCTCGAATTTAAGCGTACCGAAATTAGCGTTACCCAATTTCTCACCGGTAAATCTGCTGACGCCCGATTCGATACTGATGACGTCAATGAATCCTTTGTTTGGTTCATCAAACCGAACGGTAATACTGCTTGCGCCGGCGGAAAGATTCAGCCTGGTAAGATGCATTCCGGTAAAGTCGAATGTTCCGCGGCCTGCGCCGAGTTCGATATCAAAGGTTAACGGAATTTCTTTATTGAATTTGAGATCCCATGTGCCGGCATCTGCACTTCCGATACCCCATGATCTTTTTTGCCGGTCAGCCGGCCGCAGGATCAAATCGAGAAGCCCCCGGTGGTTGTCTTTCCGGTAATTGAAATCCGTTTTCATGTCCAGCGAAGGTTCGACGATCATATCCGCAATCAGAATCCTGTCCACCGCACCGCTGCCGATGTTTACCGTTCCGTATGCCGACTCGAGACGCACACTGACCGATTTCTCATCAGACAGGGGAATTTCTTTATGGTATTGTGACTGGCCGTAAAGAACCTGAGATAGGATTATTCCCAAAAGAATTACCGGTACTTTTAATATGTAAGAATTATTACCCACTTTATCGTTACCCGATCTTAATAAACATTAAATAATCGCCTGAATTAATTCCCCCGACAAAAAACGTCGGGGTCATTGATTACTTCCACTCCGCTCCAGTGATTAAACAACAATTAAACAACAATTGCCCGAATATCCCCAATTGAATATACGGGAAAAGTAATAAATAGTTACACCGGTACTAATAATCACGTATTTTTTTTCGAAGATATTTATAGAGAAGTTCGCGACCTCTGAAAATATGAGCTTTAACGGTTCCGAGTGGTAGATCCAGAATTTCGGCAATCTCATCGTAGTTTTTTTCTTCGATATGCCGCAAAGTTATAACATTCCGGTATTTTTCGGGCAATGCATCGATCGCCCGGCTGACGAGCTGGCTCCGTTGATCGGTGATTACCTCCTTATCTGCCCCGTACGTGGTGTCGGGCAGCTCATAGCTATAATCACCCCCGTCCGAATCCATGGTCTGGTCTATGGAGAAGGTCTGTAGTTTTTTCTTCCTGAGATGATCGATGCAGGTGTTTGAAGCGATTTTATACAGCCAGGTCGAAAATGCATATACATGGTTAAAGGATTCGAGTGAGGCAAATGCTTTGACGAAGGTTTCCTGGGTGATGTCGTGTACCTCTGTTTTGTCGCTGATCATCCGGGAAATAAGGTGATATATCGCCGGATGGTATTTATCCATTAAGCGGCGGAATGCTTCCTGATCCCTCGCGAGCGCCTGACGGATC
>PWJF01000192.1 GCA_003560935.1 Ignavibacteriales bacterium | reverse complement strand
TCGCTTTATATACATCGCGCGATAAAGCGATTACCGAGTGCGGTATCGAAGCCCGTAGTGCAATATATGAAGCGGGTACATTTGATGAGTTGTTTAAAACCCATACAAAGCGCTGGGAGTATTACTGGGATCGTACCGATATAACCTTTGACGAGAACAACGGCAGAATGCAGTTGATCCTGCGCCTGCATATATTTCATATCATACAAACAACGTCGATGAATACAATCGACCTGGATTTCGGAATACCGGCGCGTGGATTACACGGCGAAGCATATCGCGGACATATATTCTGGGATGAATTGTTTATACTGCCGTTCTTTAATTACCGGCTGCCGGAAATAACCCGCTCCCTATTAATGTATCGGGAGCGGCGGCTGGGTGCAGCACGGAAGGCCGCCCGAAAAGAAAATTTGAAGGGTGCGTTGTTCCCATGGCAGAGCGGCAGCAACGGACGTGAGGAAACGCAGGAGGTACATCTGAATCCGCGATCCGGAGAATGGGATCCCGATCACACACACTTGCAGCGCCATGTGAATGCAGCAATTGCCTATAATATATGGCATTACTATCAAGCCACCCATGATATTGAATTTCTCTGTTCGTACGGAACCGAGATGCTTCTTGAGATAGCTCGTTTGTGGGATTCGTTGACAACATATAATGACAAACTTGACCGGTATGAAATAAAAGGCGTTATCGGTCCGGATGAATATCATGAAGGTTATCCCGAGAGGGAAGAACCGGGACTGGATAATAATACCTATACAAATGTAATGGCAGTCTGGTGTATTTGCCGGACGCTTGAAGCACTTCAATTGATCGATCCCGAATGCAGGAAAGAGGTAACCGAAAAGATTGATCTTACCGAAGATGAGATATCCCGCTGGCATGATATTTCAAAAAAGATGCGGATTGTTTTTGAGAAAGATGGTATTCCTGCACAATTTGAGGGATACGAAAAGCTCGAAGAATTAGATTGGGAAGCCTACAAAGAAAAATACGGCGAGCTGCATCGGCTGGACAGGATACTCAAAGCCGAAGGCGACGATCCGAACAAGTATAAAATCTCAAAACAAGCGGATGTTCTGATGCTGTTTTATTTATTCTCTGCAGAAGCATTGGAAGTATTATTTAAACGGCTCGGTTATGAGCTTGATCGCGAGAAAATACCGGAGATTGTGAAATATTATCTCGAGCGTACCGACCACGGTTCGACGTTGAGTCGTGTAGTCCATTCCTGGGTGCTCGCACGCTCCTATCGTAAACATGCATGGAAGCTTTTTCAGGAAGCACTTGAGAGCGATATCAGCGACATACAGGGTGGTACAACAAAAGAGGGAATCCACCTTGGCGCAATGGCTGGAACAGTGGATCTTGTGCAGCGATGCTTTACCGGTCTTACTATACGTGATGATATACTCTGGCTTGATCCCGCATTACCGGAGGAGGTAGATAATCTTCACTTCCGGCTGAGATATTATTGCAACTGGCTCGATCTAACCTTCAATCATAAAGAAGTAACCATAACGGCAGGCGCCGGTAGAGGTGAAAAGATAACCGTCGGATTGAACGGATCGACATTTGAGCTCAAGCCTGACCAACGAAAGCAAATAAAAGTATAATTCAGAATACCGACATTCCGGTTTTAGTAGTGAATAACTCGAGCGCCTTGGTTCCTGCAAGTGAATTACCGGATGGATCCAGTGAAGGTCCCCATACGGCAACACCGAGCTTTTCGGGCAAAACGGCAACAATACCACCCCCAACGCCGCTTTTTCCGGGTAATCCGACACGGAATGCAAAATCGCCCGATTCATCGTACAAGCCGCACGTTAATAAAAGTGCATTGATGCGTTTGGCTTCGCTTTTACTTATTATATACTCATCGGTGTCCGGTATCACGCCGTGATTTGCGAGAAAGAGGAAGGACCTCGCAAGCTCGACACAACTCATTGCAATACCGCAGTGATGAAAGTAAACGTCGAGAACATCATCAACGGGATTGTGAATGTTGTTGAAACTTTGCATGAAATGCGCTAATGCAAAATTCCGGTGTCCGGTGATCTTTTCCGACGCGATCACCGCATTGTCGTAATCGACGGCGGGATTCCCCGAGGTTTTACGGACGAAAACCAGAAGATCTTTTTTGGGGTCCCGGGTTTTCGAGAGCAAAATATCGGCAAGAACGAGCGAGCCGGCATTGATGAGTGGGTTACGTGGAATACCCCGCTCATACTCGAGCTGAACAAGAGAGTTAAACGGATTGCCGGAAGGTTCCTTCCCGACCCGATCCCACAAATTCTCGCCGATCATTTTGAATACAAGCGTCAGCGAATATACTTTTGATATACTTTGAATGGAGAACGATTCCTGCGCATCGCCGATTGTAAACATTTCGCCTTCGAGCGTACAGACTGCCATTCCGAATTTATCCGGAGGAACGGAAGCGAGGGCGGGAATATATCGTGTCACTTTTCCTTTACTAAATAGCGGTGTTACTTCATTATAAATTTCAGAAAGTATTTGATGATAGTTCATACTGTTTTCCCGAAAGAAGAAATAATTGTTGACTTTCATTAAAAATATACTAAAATTTTACGTATATCCATAAACTGAATTATCCCGGAGGGAGGCATACATGGTTACTAAAGCACAAAAAATCCGCCTCGGTATTTTTATTACCATTGCGATGACGGTGGTGTTAATTGCCGTCGGTACGCTGTCGTTTGACCGTATCTTCGATACCAAGGATATTTATTATGTCGCCTACGAAGATGTTTCGGTAAGCGGCCTGGATATAGGCAGTCAGGTGAAATATCTCGGGCTTAATGTCGGGAATGTCCGGAACATAGAAATAGATCCCAAAGATATAAACAGGATAATTGTCACGATCGCAATTGAACAGGGTACACCCATTAAAGAAGATGTTCGAGCGGAAATATCAACGATCGGTATCACGGGTTTGAAACAGATCGAATTGCGGGGCGGGACGGTTGAATCCGAAATGTTAAAGCCCGGCGAATATATTCAAGCCGGCAAATCGATTACCGAGGATATTACCGGCCGCGCCGAAGTTATAACCGAAAAAATAGAATTGGTGCTGAATAATTTGCTTGAATTATCATCACCCGATAATCAGAATCGGATTTTTTCTTTTGTCGACGAATCTGCCGAAACTATTCGAAAAGTAGGCGAGATGGTTGATGAAAACCGGGAAAAGATGAACAGAACAATGACCAATCTCGATACACTGGTCGTTGAACTTAAATTGGCAAGCATGGCTGCACGGAAGACCGCACAGGGATTAGACCGGTTCCTCGCCTCGGATACACTGAATACCATGATGGCGGATATACAGGGAATAGCGGGTACGGTACGGGAAGTCGATCTGTCAAAATTGATGAGTGACCTGAATAATGTTCTGGTGTCGTTAAACGGTGTGCTCGATCATACCGGGATGCTCGTGAAGCGGAACAGCGGTAAGCTCGTGGATACGATAGATGAACTGCACTTAACTACGCGCTATCTGAGCAGCACTGCCAGGCGCATCGATTCAAATCCATCGATTTTAATACGCGGATCTCGTCCGAACAATCCGCCTGACAATAAACTGGAGCGGTAAATGAACAAATATATGGTCATTATTCTGTCGGCGCTTCTGTTCACCGGCTGTGCCGGTGAACAGCGTGCGATTAAATATTATACGATTGATTCCTTTGCAATCGGGTTGCCCGATACGGTAAAGATCGGAACAAGTACCCCGTTGCCTTATGTGGTTGAAGTGCTGGATTTTTCGATCGCAGGTCCATATAACGATGCCCGTATTGCCCTTCGCACCGATTCACATGAGCTGCAATATTACCACTATCATCAGTGGGCGGAAACCCCCGGTGCGGCAGTGCGGTATTTTGTCTGGCGTATGTTGAATGAAGCGGAAGTATTTGAAGTATGCCAGCTCCGTGTTGCAGTATCGGCGCCCCAATTGATAGTTACGGGCGCGGTCAATCAACTTGAACGAATGGATGTTGGTGGTGAAGCGGGCGCACATGTAAATGCCGTGCTCCAACTCGTCGATGTTCGTGAGAACCGTATACTTGTATCGCACGACTTCAGCACGTTTAGACCGTTCCCGGCCAATGCTCCGATGAATGTTTTTGCGCGGGAAGTAAAATCTATTCTTGGGGATGAAATGCATGCATTCATAGAAAAAATTTATGAGCACTTTTCGACCGATTAAATAGATAATGAGCAGCCAATCAATTAAACTTCCCGATAAACTGACCGTCGATACGGTGCTTCAGATCTATGATCGTACACGGGAGATATTGCGTAAGCCCGAACAATTGACTAAAATAGAATTTGATTTTTCCGACCTTACCCAGATCGATAGTGCCGGAGTTGTTACGCTCGAAAAATTGCAGAACGACGCAGCAACAAAAGGTATCGAAGTGACATTTGAGAATATCGCACCGTCGATTGAAAACACAATTCAAACCTTTTCACGTAAGGTTACCGGAGCACCGGCTAAAAAAGAACGGCAGCATCCGCTGGAGTATCTGGGCGGGTACACGTACTTG
>PWJF01000570.1 GCA_003560935.1 Ignavibacteriales bacterium | reverse complement strand
GTTTTGATTTGAGTCTTCGGAATGTTGCAACGATAACAAATGTAGATACATTTGATCCGGAGCTTCACGGTGTTCGTGCGGGAATTGGGCTCGATGTCGGCGGAATCAATTTCTTTACCGTGTCGCCGCCGCGCGAGCTGAGATTTGGTATAAATCTAATTTTATAAAAATAAAAAGGGAGTATGAACAATGATTAGCAAAAATATCTTAATGAAGACGCATCCGATTATGCTTACATTTGCAGGAGCTATGTTGCTCAGCATCCTGCTTGTAAGTTGTGATCTGATTGATCCGACTGATGTTGAAAACCCGGAGGTCACCGATGAAAGCTTGATCGGGGAGGTAAGATCGACTCGGGCAGCATTGCAAGGTACACGGTTTAGGTTCTCAGCGTTCATAGCACATACCGCATACTTTACCGATGTTATATCGGACAACTATGATAATGTTGCGACATTTATTTCACCGGATGCCGATAATCCGAGAGCCATGCGGTCATCGGATTTAACATTAAACGGCTTTAATAGTACGTATCATCAGGGGCAACGGTTACGGGCTCAGGCAACATTTGGCATCGAGGAAGTAGCGCCGAATGATCCGAGCCCGGCGGTAACGCCTCCAATGGTTGCGGAGATGAGGTTTTTACGGGCAATGGGAAATTTAATCCAGGCGGAAAATTTCTCATTCGTGCCGGTTGTAGAGAACGGTTCTGCGATGCCCGCAAACAGCCTTATCGATTTGGCAATTAATGAACTCACCGATGTCGTGAATGCTGCTGCCACCCCGGGTAACATCCGGATCGCCGCACAGTTTGCGCTTGCACGGGCGTACCGGCTGCAGGGCGATCAGGGGAGTGCCGTTGCCGTGGCAAACGCCGCACTCGCGTTGAATGACGAGTTCATCTTTTTTGCCGAGTATGATACGGATAACCTTACCAATACCGGATTTGTATTTGCCGTGCAGCGTGCGCTGAACGACATCCAACCTCTGCCGCGTCTGGATTATCTCGATCCGAAATATACACGCATGAATTCACCGATCCCGGTGCTGAAAGCCGAGGAGGCGCATCTTATTCTTGCTGAAGCGGCGATCGCCGATGCGAACTATAATTCAGCGCGGGAGTATATGAAGGATGCTATCGGCCTTGCCGTGAGCGAGGCGGGGGATAGGTCTGTTGTGAACTTTACCGACAGCGATCCCCGCTCGGGACGACCGAACAGCGACACCCTTCTCGTTCGGGCAGATGCAAACAGTGATGCGCGCGAGGGATTGATTATCCCCCGGGCAGGAAATACGATTGAAGTTCATACCGTATCCAATACAAGTATACGCGATGAACATATCGACGACCTTGCCGATACCCGCGAAGAGTTTTTGCGAATGCTTTATCTTCTCCGGCAGGAGATATTTTTCTTTGAAGGAAGAAGAATGAGCGATCTCGGGATACGGCTTCCGATAACGCTACGGGAAATTGAAACCAACGAAACTCTTACGGCCGGCGATCAGGGTACGGCCCCCGTCGTTCCGGATTATATACCGATGGGTACAGGGCTTGATACGTTCCAGATTGATAATGGAGTCGTGACAATACTGTACGATATGAACAGAATACTTGCACAGAACAATGTCAGTGCATTTTAGTTAGTCGGACAAGGTGAGGTGGAGATGAATAACAGGATTAACAGTAATGAGATATTGATGCCATGCTGTTAATCCTGTTTTTTTATAATCTTGAAAATACCTACCCATAATGCTATATGGAGATTGAAAATGAAGGTATTCTTTCTTTTATGGATAATAGTATTCTCGTCTATTTCTCTTCACGCAGGCCAGGATGCATTTTTAAAAAGTAGTTTCAAAAGCGGCGCATACATTGGCCCTGCAGTTAAATTTTCTGATATTGAATCTTTCCCCGGCACTTTTATTGGTGTCCGGGGGGGATGGGTAATTGGCAGCTCATTTGTCATCGGCGGGGGCATTTATGAACTGATTAATAACGTTGACCTTAGACGCATTGAAACCGCATCTCCGACGGGAGATAATGCTTTTCTCGGAATGCGGTATGGAGGATTAGAACTCGAGTACATTCACAGATCGTATAGCAGGATTCACATTGTCGGATCATTATTAATAGGAAGCGGGATAATCGGAACGAGAGATCGCGGGACATTAGTAATCTCGGTTGCCGATCGGTCGTTCAATGTTATAGAACCCGGTTTGATGCTTGAGTTTAATATTTTTAGCTTTTTGAGAATCGCACCTGGATTTAGCTGGAGATTTGTTGAGCGATTTTCGTCTCCGTTGTTGGATTCAAATCAGATAGATGGTTTCAATGGAATATTAGTAATTAAGCTGGGTAGTTTTTAATTTCGATAGTATATCATTACGGAATACACTGAAACCATGATTTCCCAATTACTCAATCTGCTGCGGGGGAGTGTTATGGCAGGCGTTTTCATATCCTGCTTGAGCGTTGCATTATTAATAGAATATACACTTGCCCGGCATGAAAATAAGGCGGAAGAACAGTTAACGATACTTGTACAGGTTAATGCATTTGTAATCACCTATGAGAACGGTAAACTCAGCGGCCCGGGTGTGGATCATTTACTGAACTCGATTGAAGGAAGTCAATTCTTAGCTATCAGCGAACCTCACGGCAACCGCGAGCTTCCGGTAATTGCAGCATCGCTGTTTTCAAAATTACAGACACGGTATGGATACGGATATTTAGTCGTTGAAAACGGGCCGTTCATTATGGAATATGTTAACAAACCGGGTATCAGGGGAAATCTTCGAAAAATCGCAAATCTTGCAATCAAATATCCGATGAGCTTTCATATGAATTTTGCGGAAGAGTTGAAGATGATTGCCGCTATTGGTCGTATCTCTGATGCAGAAGAACCGGTTGTTTGGGGAGTAGACCAGGTTACCGGTTCGCTTCATCTTCTCGATCGTTTGCTGGAATCCGCGTCCAATGAACAAGCTGTCGATCTTCTGCATCAAATCCGGAACGACGCTGCCGAGATGGAATTGCTTCGATTCAAACTCCCGATTCATCAAACCGGCAGAGCTGCCTTCCTTGGTGTGCACGCAGATGTTGAACGGTTCGAAACTTTAAAAGATGTTTTTCAACCCCGGGAAGGATCGGTTGAAGAAATCTGGATTGACGCACTCATCCATACATCTCGCATATACAGGGGACAGCAGGGTAAGGAACCGGGATCATATATCAGCAATTCCGAACGGGAACTCTGGATGAAGAAACAATTCATCAATCATTACCGCCGGGTTGAACAGAACAGCGGAGAAAAGCCAAAAGTGATATTGAAACTCGGTCATAATCATCTCGTGAGGGGCATCAATTACACCGGCATTCCGTCTCTCGGTAATTATGTATCTGAGTTTTCAGTTTATAATGATACTTATTCGGTTCATATATATGTCCACCCGATCTCCGAAAATCCCGAATCTCCGTATTACGGGCTCTTAAACCAGTTCACTCCATTGACGAAACATATCAACAATAATCAATGGACTCTTATTGACTTGAAGCCCTTTCGTAGCCACCGGTCCCTGCCACAATTACCGGAGATTACGGATGAACATCTCGATCTCATTCATGCGTGGGATTATCTGTTGGTGATTGGAAACGCCGCATTAACCAACCCTGCTGACGTAGTGCGTCTAACTAAGTAACATCATGGTAAACTCTTTTTCAATAATTGTTGTTACACATTGCAAGGATTTGAAACGATTTTATTGAGAAATCCTATGAAATTATTAATAACCCGGAGTTTCATAGTGTCGGTTATGATGGCGGCTCTGTTGATTTCTTTTGTAACTGCTATACAATCACAAAACCAATCTATTCCGGAACTTCGGCAGACTCTAAGCGATCCGGGGCTGAATCGATTCGATATGAGCGGTTTTGTTCTTGAACTGCCGCCCGGATTGAAAGATGAAATTCTTCAGAGACACGGGAGCGGGTTTCTCGGATATCTCACGGAGGGGAATAGTGACTATATCCCTGAATCCAAACGCAATATTCCGTGCTCGGAAGATACGGCGTTTCAACTGCTCGATTTCTGGCTCGGTGAGTGGGATGTATTCATTCAAAACCGGCACGTGGGTACCAACAGTATAAAAAAGATTTTGAACGGCTGTGCCATTCACGAATACTGGACCGATGCACGCAGTCAACAAGGCCACGGCCTTTTCTATTATCAGAAAGCAACAGAGCTGTGGAAGCATATCTGGATCACGGAGAATGCAACGGAGAGAGGTGGAGTAAAAGAGAAACAACTGGTCGGAATCATGGATGACGGTTCAGTACAATTTCAGGGTGAGATTCCGTTAAACGGTTTGAAGAGTTATTTAGATCGCACTACGCTCACTCCATTGCCCGACGGACATGTGCGGCAACTGATAGAAATTTCCACAGACGGGGGAGAGAGCTGGAGATCTATATTTGATGCTATTTATATAAGGAATACCGAATAGGTATTATGAAATCACACTGGAAGATACTGAAAGATTTTTTTATCATTTTCGCTGCATTTGTAATATGCGTCGCTTCACTTACCGGACAG
>PWJF01000237.1 GCA_003560935.1 Ignavibacteriales bacterium | reverse complement strand
TCTTCATTGATGCGGTACGCGTTTATCATTCCTTCGAGAGTAAATTTTCCAAGCTCGTAATGTGTCTTTGCATAGCCCGTAAACGTTTCCGCCGAATCGCCCTGCCGTATCGTTATATCCGGAAATGTTCTCGATACCTCGCTCTGTTCATATATGATCGGATCGGTGATATAACGGTACATACCTCCCACGGTGAGTTTTAAACGGGATAAAGGTTTCAATGTAACTTCGGCAAAAAACATATCGTGTGCTTCGGGTATAATAAATGCCGGGCGGGTTACCGTTGAATCCTGCCAGTGCAGTTCCTGCAAAGTCGGATGCCGGTACGTATGCGCACCTCCGCCGGTTATTGAGATAAATCCCAGCGGCGTCAGTGTAAGATCGGCGCCGAATGAGGTATAATTGGTACCGCGCAGCCAGTCACCGCGGAGCATAACATTTGCCGTTATTTGCGGAAACGGCTCGAATAGCGATCGAAGGAATGCGCCAAATTCCCGTTCGTTCTGTTTACCGGTTTTATCGCTTTCGGTAATATGAATATCTTGAAACGTACCGCCGGCATGCAGACGGACCGGTCCTATGGTGAACCATTGTTTAAAGTCAATGCCGCTCAGGAGTGTACGGTAATCGTTAATATAAGCGAGCGTATCGTTTGGTACCGCACGATCCTGCTCACGGTACTCGCGCAGATGGTTGGAATAAAAGAACGTCAGGTTGCTTGTGTCGAGCGAATCGGGAATCAGGTGCGCGCTCGCCGATACCGTCAGATCATGTCGATTAACCCGATGGAATGCTCTGAGAGTACGCATGGTTGCTTCGAGATTATCGAATATATCGTCGGGGGGTGTGGCAAATACATCGACGCCGCCGCTCAGCCCTGTATTGATATTAGTATAGGAATACGCAGCCGCAACGTTGAGCAGGTCGGGTAAATTCCATCTCAGCTTTGTCCGGTAATGCATATTGCGGTAATTCATGTTCGGAAATCTGCCGCGAAAATCTTGCTGCGGATCGGCGCGACCGAAGAACTGCCGCTGCAATCCCGCCATAAAATTCACACCGGTTGTGATATCCTGGCTCAATACGACATCGGTTTGCGAATAATTATTCGGCCCTTCGCTGTAACGGATTTTTGTATATGGCGATGGCGCGATATAGCTTTGTGTGATGAAATTATACGCCGAACCGACGGCGTTACGCTGATACAGGAACGAACGTGAAGGAGGGATGTATTCAATCTCGCCGATATATTCCGTTGCAAACAGGTTGAAGTCAAATACTCCGGTCATCGGGTCGTTCGCGGGACGTCCGTCGATCATTGTGCCGATTGACCGCCAGCCGGTCCCGTACGCGGTAACCTCGTGCGGCTGGCCGACTGCTCCTTTGTCGCGGATATATATTCCCGGGAATTTTCCAAGGTTATCGACCGGTGAAGTATATTCCAATCGCAGATGGTCGAGATACGTGAATGACTGCAGCCGCGGATCCTGCAGTGAACCCATATCCGGGATAACCAGCACACGTACGGGCTCTTCAAGTGTGTCTGCGGTAACGACGGTATCCTGTTCCTCCTCCTGTATGAATGAGTACGGAACGTTTAACGATCCGAATAGTTGCAAATTGAACAAGCACAGAAATGCCGAACACGAAATAAACCGCATTATCATATACTCTCTACGCATTTGCCTTCCGCTCTGTGATAATCGGGTCCGGTACGAAAAAGGGCGGGGTGATCCATACATCGTATGTTGCCGGGAGGGATTCTGCGATTTCTTTAGCATATGTTTCATCCTGATACAATCCGAACACACTTGAACCGCTTCCCGACATGAGCGCAAAGTCCGCTCCGCTTTTCATTAACGATTCCTTAACCCGCATAACAACGGGGTATGTGCGAAATACGATCGGTTCGAAGTCGTTGCGAAGTGTATTGACCCATGAACGCGGTTTCATGATGTTTTTCTGCACGAGTGATTTTAAATTGTGATTTCTCATGTTCCGGTTAGGAGTATACGATTGATACGCCCATTTCGTTTCAATATGAATACGGGGATAGACGAGCACAATCCAGTACGGCAGTTCAAGATCGAAATACTCGAGTGTCTCCCCGCGACCGGTTGCATATGCGCTGCCGGCATGCAAAAAGTACGGAACATCCGAACCGATCCGTGATGCAAGATTGGTTAATATGCTGTCATCAAGCGGATAGCCGTATAACATGTTGCACGCACGCAGAACCGTCGCAGCGTTCGAGCTTCCGCCGCCGAGTCCTGCACCGACCGGAATGTTCTTTTCAATGGTGATAGCCAACTCGTGCTCATGTTCAATTGTCGAATAAAACAGCCCGGCGGCTTTATAACAAAGATTGGAAGTATCGGTCGGTATGCCGGGATCGGTACAATGAATAAAAATTTCCCCCGATTTTTTCCGTTCCACCGTTATACTATCATAGATGTTAATGCGATGCAGAATCGTTTCTATGTCGTGGTAGTTGTCTTCACGTTTTCTCAGGATGTGTAACCCAAGATTAATCTTTGCATAAGCATTCACTGTGGTAGTCGTCGGTTGCTGCATAACTATAATATAAAAAAAGCTGCAACAAAATCATACTTGCTATATATACAACAATTTTTTATCTTAAAAAAGACTGTTTTATCCCTAATCGCTTTCCATTAAACTTTATCATCGATGGAGCACCGTAATGACACAACATTGTATATCCATATCTATTGTTTCTTTTCTGATAGCGGCATCGTTCAGTATCGTCGGATGCGGTCCGGCAGAAGAACCGCCTGAACCTTTAACAGGAAATGAGACAGATCCCGCACGATTTGGTGAGTTTTATCCCTTTCAATATGAAACCTTCATGAGAACAAAGGAAATGGAAGAGACAAAATACGGCGGCTCGTATAATTATTCATACATTGAGCGATACCCGCATCTGGTAAGGATTTTCGGCGGTGTCGGTTACGGTCTTGATTATAAACGAGCGCGTGGTCATTATTGGGCAGTGAAGGATATGCTTTCGATTGAACGTTCTCCGAAGTTCGCAACGTGCTTTACATGTAAATCTGCCGATGCTCCTCGCCTCATGGAGGAAATGGGTGATGCTTATTATACTACGCCCCTGGAAGAATTTGTAGATGTTCAGGCCGAAATTGAAGCGCACGATCGACATCCATACAGGGATGTAAAGCATGCATCGATCTCATGCAGTGATTGTCATCACCCGGAAACAATGGATCTGCGCATAACGCGACCGGCATTAAAGGAAGCACTTGAACGCCGCGGGACCCCGGTTGCCGGGTTAAGCCGTAACGATATGCGCTCGATGGTATGTGCTCAGTGCCACGTTGAATATTATTTCCATCCCGATCCCGAAAACCGGAAGGTTATCTTCCCATGGGATGAAGGATTCGATCCGTGGGATATGGAAGAATACTGGAATTACCGTTTCACCGATATGGAGGAATTTGCGGAAACGGGGTTTTACGATTATCGTCATCCGCAAGTGGATGTACCGCTGCGGATTATTCAACATCCCGAGTTTGAGATGTTCCAGGGAGGCACGCATCAGGTGAACGATGTAAGCTGCGCCGATTGCCATATGCCGGTTGTTGAAGTGGACGGAAGAAAAGAAATTTCACATCACATTACCAGTCCGTTAAATTACATTGAAGAAACCTGCCAGCAATGTCACAATCAAACGGCAGCCTGGCTTGAGGAACGCGTCTATGCAGCTCAGGAACGAACACTCCGTATGCGCAGGCGTGCGGAAGATGCAATGCTGGCAGCTCTTGATGTACTTGAAGCTGCGAAGGATACACCCGGCGTCGATCAGAATCTGTTGTTTGAAGCACGTCAGTCATATACCGGTGCACATCTCCGGTGGCAGTATGTTAAAGCCGAGAACAGTATCGGCTGGCACAATCCTCAAAAAGCACTCGAAGCCCTCGGTCAGTCCATAGATTATGCACATCAGGCGCGTGACTTAGCCCGGCGTGCCATGGGCGGAAGGGGGGTAGCCGGACGATGAGATTACGCACGTTTATTACCACAGCACTGTTGCTGTTCATAAGTACGGCTGCAGTCTATGCCGATCGTCCTTTATCGGAGATAGGTCATCCGGCGGTAGGTACTACTTTTACCGATATAGTCCGGGTTGCGACGATCCTGGCAGCATTTGCATCGATAATTCTGATCATATATTTACAATTTTTCAGGCAGCAGCAGGAGATCGATACCGGACGGAAGTGGCTGTACTTTACTGCATTATTCATGTTGCCGGCGTTTGTTATGTTCGGTGGAACATATTTCTCACTGGAAGAATTCAAGGACGTTGAGTCGTGTATGGATTGTCACCAGATGCACCCGTTCGGTGCCGATATGATGCTGAACAGGGAATCGAGCACACTCGCGGCGAAACATTTTCGCAACACTTGGATCAACGAGAATCAGTGTTACAGTTGTCACACCGGATACGGTGTTGCCGGTACGGTGCAATCGAAAATGGACGGCCTGCGGCATCTTTACGGACGCGTAACCGGACTGTATCCGCGTCCAATCCGTTTCCGCGGCGAGTTCCCGAATGCAAACTG
>PWJF01000245.1 GCA_003560935.1 Ignavibacteriales bacterium | reverse complement strand
TTCGTATTTGCACCGTTATTTGCTGCATTCGTTGCCGGGATCATCACGCTCTCCGTAAAAGGAATAAATTACCGTTTGGTTTTTACATGCGTCCTCATCGGAATTATCGTACATATTTTCTTCGATCTGATAACCTCGTTCGGCACCATGATCTTTTATCCGATCACCGATGCACGGTATACACTCGACTTGATTTTTATTATCGATCCCTGGTTAACCGGTTCGATTATCCTGCTCCTCATACTCGGTCGCACATTTAAAAGACACCGTAAAAAAGTAATGTGGGGAGGAATAGCATTCATTGCCGTCTATTTTACGCTTGCGTTCGTGAACCGTGAGATTATCCGATCGAAAGCCGGCGAATATTTTACCGGTCTCGGCATAGAATATCAACGTATAATCGTGCTGCCGCAGCCTCTTGCGATCACGAATTGGATGGTCGCGGTCGAAACCGGCGATGCGGCATATCAAATTTTTACCAATACGTTCCAGAACCCCGACGATTACTTTGTTCTCGATTATCACCTTATGGAGCCGAACCAATTCATACATGCCGCACGGAATACCGATGAGGTTGATTTCTTCAAATGGTTCGCACGCATGCCCGTGTACGATTATTACAAAGACGAAAACGGAAAACATGTCGTCGAATATTACGATCTCCAATTTATTTTTGATCCCCGGCTTGCTGAATGGTTTAACGTTCCGTCGCGAGCACCGTTTGTATTGCGTCTCACGTATGACGATACCGTCCGTTTGATCTCAACCAGTTTTTAAAGTTGATTTCATCGGAGAATTTCCCTACCTTATAATCCCTTGTGATTCAACGAACCGAAAAATAAATTTTCTCATTTATTCTTTACAGAATGACTTTGCTTCAGGAATTAAATCCTTCACAACGCGACGCAGTACAGGCGACAAGCGGACCGGTCATGGTCATCGCCGGAGCGGGCAGCGGAAAAACTCGTGTGCTTACCTACCGTATCGCGTACTTACTGAAGCTCGGCGTTCATCCCGGAAAAATACTTGCACTTACCTTTACAAACAAAGCCGCGAATGAAATGAAATGGCGCATAAACATGCTCGTTCAGTCGGCAAGGGCGATTCCGTGGATGGGCACATTTCACTCCGTCTTTGCGCGGATCTTGCGGCAGGAAGCCCACATACTCGGGTATGACCGTTCATACTCCATTTACGATACCGATGATGCGCTTGCATTGGTTCGAACGATCATGAACGATCTTAACATATCGCAGCAGCAATTTCATCCGAAAGCGATACTGAATACGATAAGCAGCGCGAAGAATAAACTGCTTACCCCGGATCAAATTGCACAGAACTCACGCTCGATCTTCGAAGAAAAGACCATCCTAGTGTATACCGAGTACGTCAAACGTCTGAAACAAAACAATGCGATGGATTTCGACGATTTGATCACACTTCCGATAGCGTTGTTTCAAAAGAATCAGGATATCCTGGAAAAGTGGCAGTTGCGGTTTGAATATATTCTCGTGGATGAGTATCAGGATACCAATCATGCGCAGTACCGTTTGCTGAACCTGCTCGCGAAGAAGCGGAAAAACATCTGTGTCGTCGGTGACGATGCACAGAGCATCTATGCCTTCCGCGGGGCGGATATAAGAAATATTCTCGATTTTGAAAGGGATTATCCCGATTGCAGTGTGTACCGGCTCGAACAAAATTATCGCTCTACGAAATTTATTCTTCGTGCCGCCGACAGTGTCATCAAAAACAATCACCAGCGGATTCCGAAAACACTATGGACGAATAACGGTGAGGGAGAACCCGTCCATGCCCTTGAATGTGTAAATGAAAAGGAGGAGGGGGTACGTGTTGCTCGCCTGATACAGGATGAGCTGCACAGGTCAAAACGGGATTTTAATCATTTTGTGGTGTTGTACCGAACGAATGCGCAATCACGATCGATCGAGGATGGATTGCGTAAGGCGGGTATACCGTATACAATCGTCGGTGGAGTTGAATTTTACAAACGAAAAGAGATCAAGGATGTGATTGCGTATCTGCGGGTCATTGTTAATCCGGTTGATGATGAGAGCTTGATTCGTGTCATTAATTTTCCGCCACGGGGAATAGGCGACACGACAATCAGCCGGCTTCGGGTGATAGCCCGGGACCGTAAAGTGACCCTGGTTGATGCTTGTAAACAGATAGATGAAATCCCGCGTGTAAGCCGTATCGCCCGCCAAGGTATACATGATCTTGTTTCATTGATACAAAAATACCGGAATCTCTATGAGAAAGAACAGATGTCGGCAAGCGAGCTTGCACGATCCTTCATCGAAGAAACCGGAATATTGACTCTATTCAAACAGGAATCGACACCCGAGTCGATTTCACGATGGGAGAATGTACAGGAATTACTTTCTGCTATAACCGAATTTTGTGAAGAGAACCCCGGAAAAAATCTTTCGGATTTTCTGGAGACCGTATCCCTTATTGCCGATGTCGATAAATGGAACGACTCCAGAAACGCCGTGACGCTTATGACATTCCACAGCGCAAAGGGATTGGAATTTTCGATCGTGATCATGGTTGGAATGGAAGACGGACTCTTCCCGCTCTATAACGGCAATCCCGACGACGATGAATTGGAGGAAGAACGCCGGCTCTGCTATGTCGGCATGACTCGCGCGCGTGAGCAGTTGTATATGACCTACACCCGCTACAGGTACCGCTTCGGCGACGGGTATTATCCCACACCGTCCCGTTTTTTAAATGAGATCGATCCGGGTTTGTTGATACGTCACGAGCAACCGGCAGCCGGTGGATGGAACAACGGTTCATCTTCCCGCAATGAGCGACGCGCATTTCTGCGGGCGTCATCGAATGGGAATGCTCAACGTGACCGAAAGGTACGTAAACGACCCGAACCGCATTACTCCTATGAGGATGAGTCACAGATTGTCCCGCAATTGCGAACCGGTTCTCTGGTGGAACACGAAGAATTCGGACGGGGCAAAGTATTGGCGTTGAGCGGCAAAGGTGATTTAATGAAGGCAGTTGTAATGTTCGATTTGGCGGGAAAAAAGAGTCTGATGTTGAAATTCGCCAGGTTGAAAATATTGTGATATATGCCCGCCCGGAAGAATACAGTCAGTAAAGGCAACCGGTTTTCGGGTTTCCCTCCCGATCTTTTTCGATTCATTGACGATCTTTCAAAAAAAAACAATCAGAAATGGTTCCATCAAAATTATGACCGCTATCAAAACTCGCTCGTCATTCCGGCGAAACAGTTTGTTGTTTCGATCGGTGAGTTTGTCGCTCTTCTTAATCCGCAGTTCGAGACACAGCCGAAATTCAATAAAACATTGATGAGAATTTCCCGCGACGCCAGATTTGCAAAGGGGAAACCGTACCGCGATTTCTTTCTGATCGGATTTCACCGGTGGAAATGGGATTCCGAGCTGTTTGTTTACTTCGACACGAACGGTATGGAGATAGGCATATTCATTAATAACAAGAAAAAGCAAAACGAACCGGGGTTGCGAAAGGTTGTTGCATCCGGAGAATCCATTCTTTTTGATGTGTGCGATGAATATGGTATCGGCAGGCAATATTCGATTTCGGAATTGGGTAAAGAGATTGAGCAGAAAAGCATGCGCTTCGACGTCCGGAAACACAGCAGTTATTTACGTGATCTGCCGTTGATCATCATCAGTAAATATTATTCCAAAACCGCCGCCGTCCGATTAAAAGACAGGGTGGTCGGTGAAGCGATTAAGCATTTCAGTACGTTGTACCCGCTATGGATTCTATCGGAATCACCGCAACCGGAAAAAGAACTGAAAAAACACGGTGAGAAGCTGGGTCCTGTGCGGATTGTAACCTGACCGTGCTTTCTGTAGTCTAATAGTATATAAGTCTATGACTCACAGAAAGGAGAATTTATAATGGAGTTACTTATACCTATCCTGGTACCGATCGCCTTCTTCGCTGCAGTCGGGATCCCGATTTACGAGCACATCCGGTCGAGACATCGCGAACGGATGGCATTAATAGAAAAGGGTATTGTTACCGAAGATGTAAAATACCTGTATTCTTCATCGGCAATAAAAAGCAATCCGTACGGTGCCTTGAAATGGGGACTGATTTTTGTATTCGTCGGCGTCGGTCTTCTCATTGCACAGATATTTTCGGCGCTGATGGATGTGGAAGAGGTGATTTATTTTGCGCTTGTTTCCATAGGTGCCGGTACTGCATTGCTGGTGTTTTACCGTATTGCCCTCAAACGCCAGAGTGAAGGTGAACCTGTTTAAAGAAAGAAATATCTTTTTTATTCTCTTACTGTTGTTGACGATCGGCTGTACTACAAAAGAGATGCCGTTCGATATCGACGGTAACCGTGCATTCGAACACGTCGCATTCCTTGCCGATTCGATCGATGCGCGCGTAACCGGCTCCGCCGGAGACCGGATAGCCCGTGATTACATCGCGGAGAAAATGCGCGGGATCGGATTAGACACCAAACGACAGGAAGTGTCATCGGTATGGGTCGAAGGGACATTCGGGATGAGTGAACGTGAATTTACGATCAACTCCGAAAATATCATCGGTAC
>PWJF01000492.1 GCA_003560935.1 Ignavibacteriales bacterium | reverse complement strand
TTTGCTGACGACAATACCATCAAGCACTTCCGGTGAAATCATGCTCAAATCAACACTGCGGTCGTCCTCACCTGTTGCCGCTAAAGACACACCATCAACCTGAATTTTATTGTACTGTGGAGATAATCCCCGAATCACTACTTTATTTCCTTCTCCTCCTTCGCGCTGCAGAGAAATTCCAGGCAATCTGCCTACTGCTTCGGCTGCATTTGATTCAGGTAGTTCCTGGATTTTTGCGGCCGATACGATATTTTGAACACTGAGAGCAGAGATTTGTTGATTGATAGCATGCACCTGGCCTTCAGCCTGTGCTGTAATTACCACCTCTTCACCTTCCAAAACTCTTAGTGTCATTGCTATGTCTTTTTCGACAATCTCTCCCGGTCCAACCTCCACCTCCATCTCAACGGTTTCAAACCCGATATATGTGACACGAAGCGTGTACACGCCCGGAGGAACATTTCGGATTATATAATCACCGTTTCTGTCTGAAGCACTTCCTAAATGGCTGTCTATAATATAGACATTAGCACCGGGCAGAGAATGACCTGTACCCGCATCGGTAACAATACCGGTGATCCGGGCATTCTGGGCGAAAACCTGTGTTGACACAAATATCAAAAGCCATATAATAGGAATAATCTTCTTCATTTCATTCTCCTTTCACTTTAATTGCGTCCCTTAAAGGTTTAGCATAACCTTTATTTTGTTAATCTTATCTTCACGCCGAAAAATTGACCGACTGATCGAATCACAAATTTTGTTATCATGTATTTCTTCTTCTGAACCGTCTTTAAAATCCAGGCATATTTTAAATTCATCGGACAAAATATAAATGACTGGTACCTGGCAAAAAGTATAGGCAAACATGTTCTCACCCAACATTAAAGACTGCTTTTTACCTTTAAGATTATAATAGTAATAAACCTGAGATTTTTCTATAAACCGGTCGCTTTTAAAAAGGGAAGGTGAAAAATGAATCTTACCGCCTCTGACTAATAAACCCAGCTCACCCCATCTTGCGATCAAATCTTCTTTTACCTGGCCGGTCATACCGGGCTGCTGGGCGCCGGCATGTTCAGGGGTGTGAGAATAGGGATCTGTCGGAAAAGCACCATATTCCTCAGGATTTTTATGAACTCCGATACCGTCCTTTATTTCAAAATAACTCTTTTTAAGATCATCTAAAACACACTTATTAACATCTTCGTCAAGAGCCCTGAAAAATGTTTCCTGAACAGCAAGTAACAGCTTGGAAACCATATGCCAGTAAATACTGCCAAGCCCCTCATATTTATAAAACGTTCCCGATCTGCCTGTAAATGACTGATGGTCAAAAACAGATTCGTAAATCTCAAGCACTTTTGTTATTTCTTCTTTCGGAATATCATGTCCGTTTTTTGCCAGCTGATCGACTGTATTTGTTAGGACACGCGCATTCCGGAATCTGCTGTTAAAATGTGCATTTCCTTTTGCGTCAAGCTTTACTAGCGCCCCATCATTATTTTCAATCGTTTTTAATAAAATCCGAGACTGATTTAATAAAGATTCAGGAATTGTATTCTTTTCGACAAACCGTGCAAGGTCACGATTTGGATAGAGCATGTAGCTGTTCTGGTCTCGTCTGTACAGTTGACTTAGTTTAAGTGACTTAAGAAGTGCCAGTGCCTTGTCAATAGATAAACACCGACTGTTCAATACAGCCACCTGACCTTCGAGCATTTCATACAACCGTCTAATCTGAATATCCTCATCATTTACTGTTATCAGGTTATATGAATGATATAAATCATCTTTTCGTTTATTCGCGTGAATCGAATGATCAATATATTCCAGCACCAATTGTAAAGAAGAGATTATTTCCTGATGCTTAATCGCAGTTTTGCAATCCGAGAATCCTTGCTCATATAAAGAAATCCTGTACCGACTGCCGGCATATCCTAATTCTTTTACAATTTGTTTTCTTTGTGAATCTGATATTGATCCGCTCAACACATGTCTGAATTCTGCCAGCACATCCGTAATTTGATCAAAGAAATCTTTAACCTCTTTTGAAATCAGTGCCGACTCTGTACCAAGGTCTTCAAGCAAATCATGTAAAAAAGCAACATATCTTCTGAGATGATAAAGCGTCACCATCGATGCGCCTTGCCCGACCAGTGCATTGTTGGCATCATTCCATTCAGGGCGCTGGGTGTTTAACCAGATTCCGGCCTCAGGAATAAAATTTGACAATTTAACGAGAAGTGGAAGTAGTAATTTTTCAGTAAGGTTTACATGATAAATTTCATCATCCTTCGTAAAAAGGAATTTTCCATCGGTTCCGATTATTTCAACCTTCTTATGAATTTTATTATGTAGATCCAGGTCAAAGTCTACCGTATTGTGCGTATCATCAAGAATTTCATCGAAACTCCTGATTTTGTAAGGCACATTCGCATACGCAAAAATATTTTTGGATAATAATGATGAAAGTTTTCCGTGATGAAAGTATCGGGATAACTCCAATAATTTTAAAAGATATATAATTTGATGATCACCCCAATACCCTATGTACGACCATGGGTCATTCGGATCAAGCACCTCCCAGTCAAAACCGTCACGGGTGACGCGATACGGATTATATCCATCGGCTGTTGAGGCATTGACAAACTTGGTAATCATGTTCTCGATATATTCAGGGTAACTGTAGGCCAGCGCTTCCCAATTTTGAAAAATATCCCGCCAATTGCCCTGATAATTTAATACTTTACGTCCGTCTTCGTCTTTGACATCAATTGAAAAATAATTCCAGGGCCGGCTCGGATCACCATGACGCCGGCTGAATGTTATCGGCAAGTATTCATAGCACAGCTTTTCAAAATCAGAATCATTTAATGATTCGACCTGATGAAGCAGCTCATGGTGATTGATATCGTCCGGCAGCTCCGAAATAAAACAGTTATATTTTTCTGCCACCTTTTTATTTGCTGTACAAATAAATGACCTGAAATCCTCTTTATCCACCTTATAATCATTGTCAAAAATTCCACCGCGCATACTATTGAACAGGGTATTGGAAACATGCCGGAACGTATTCAGTACATCCCGACCCTGTTGGCACCCATCGGATTTTGCCACCAGAGCCATTAAATTATCTTTACTCTTTTGTATCTCGCAATCAATCGTTTTCGAAGTGATTGAATGAGAGGAAAGTCTTTCAGAAAGCGCAATGACATCGGTTTGATCTTTATTTACATCAGCGGCGAAATACCAGTCTTTTGTCTCTTCAGGCGGTAACACAAGTGACGATTCAACAAAATATGCACCCCGTCTGCCTTTGACATCAGTCTCCTGTTCAACTGATACATCCCGACGAAATGATGCCACATGGTTATCAGACAACAAGAGGGTTTTATCTATCAATCCAACAGACCAGACGACAGAGCATTGTAACGATTCACTGGGTTCGGCTCTATCCGTAGGAATGGAGCTCAATGTGTAAAGCGCCAGATCGGATTCCGGTAATAATTCATTTCTTTTATATCCATCAAGAAGCGTACTGTATTCAAGCTGAAATTTTTTATCCGCTCCGGAGGGAAGAATATTTTGCATTCCATCCAGCAATCGTACGGAAATATCATGAGTATTGTGATTTATAATCTGAGATTTTTTTATAAATCCGTACGCATCGCAATTCGTCCATGCATATCGAAAAGTCACGGATAAATCATGATTTATTTCTTCGAATATGACTTGATTACTGACTATGTTTTTATAAAGATTGTTTTCTGTGTTATACAGATATTGGTATCTGGAAGAAAACGGTTCCCATAAATATTTTTTGCCATGTATTGTCACGAGAAGAATTGTCTTGCCGCCGGTAATATCGTGTGAATCATGAATACGGTCGTCGGTGTAATACGGGAACAAAGCGTTGTCGGGATTTCTGCGTCCGGCGGTTAAGGCACCGTTGCTGGAAATAAACATCCATAAATCAGAATCACTTACAATACTCATAAGGAACGGAGGCATTTGATCATAATTGGAAATTTTGTAGTATGCATCTCCCAAAAAATCAACAATGCTCCCCCGGACAGATTTTGCCATCTGTTCAACTTTATTCGATCCTATATGGATATTGTTCAAAGACATATGATTTGAATCCCGCCCTGTTAGTTGCTCACATAAAAAGGAATATTTGCGTGGGCTCCACCGCCCCGCTTATCATAAATATAAATAAATAAACGGTACGGACCTTCTTCCTCAGGCGCCTGGAAATATAGTTTATTTTGTACTTGCGTATTCTTCAAACCTTTTACTTCATCCGGTTTTTCTTCTCTATCGCCGCCCTCTCCTTTGTCTGTTGTTTCGTGCAGAAGTTCCCATTTAAGTGTTAACTCATCATTCTCGGGATCGGTAGCCCAGACCCTGGCCACATTTTCGGAAGACGGCTCCAATATGACATTTGAATAAGCACATTGATCATTTATACGCAGAGAATCCAAAATCGGACTTCTGCTTTCCGGTGCAGCACCTTGCCATAATTCATAAACAACATCCACCGATTCTGTCTTTTCTCCGGTCGGCAAAAACATGCTGTACCAGGTAGGTGTTCTTTCCTGTTT
>PWJF01000035.1 GCA_003560935.1 Ignavibacteriales bacterium | reverse complement strand
TGGCAGAGTTCTGGGATACTCAATCCAACACGAGTCAGGGTAGAGAAGCAAATTTTGCCGGTATTCAAACGTGGGATAATTATATACCCGAGAGATCGCGTTTATTTTCGGGGATCTCGAAAATCAGATCGGAAGGATTCTTCCTCATTACAGGTTTGGACTACGACGGGCGATACATCGTTGACTTCCTCGTCCGTCGTGATGGAAGTTCACTCTTTGGTCCCGATGACAGGTGGCATACATATTACCGTGTCAGCAGCGCGTATCGGATGGCACAGGAAATATGGTGGCCGTTCGATCCGATCAACGAGTTCAAATTACGTGCATCCATCGGTACGGCCGGCAACCGCCCATTATTTGCTGCACAGTATGAGACATTCCACATGTCTGCTGGCGTAGCAACAAAAAGAACACTCGGTAACCGGGAACTGAAACCTGAATTCGCTACCGAGTGGGAAGCCGGTCTCGAAGTGGGGTTATGGGATAGAGTAATGCTCGAACTCGTTTACGCCAATACTGTTGTTGAAGACCAGTTAATGTTTGTACCGTTGCCGGCATATTTCGGCTTCACACATCAGTGGCGAAATGCCGGTACTCTCGAGTCGAAATCTTATGAAGCATCTCTTCGTGCATTCTTAATGCAAACTCGGGATATCTCATGGTCGATGAACTTTAATTTCAGTTCGACAGATATGACAATAACGGAAATGCACGTACCCGCATACAAGTGGGGTCCAAACCTCCAGAACGCCGATGTATTTTATAATCGAGAGGGGGAAACATTCGGTGTGTTTTATGGGGATAAGTGGATGACAAGTCTAAATCAACTCCCCGCTTGGGTACCGAGAGACCAATTCGATATAAACGATGATGGCTATGTGGTTTGGGTGGGGCCAGGTAATACGTGGAAGGATGGAATTTTGAAGAAACTCTGGGGCGAGGAAGTAACATTCACCCATACCTTTATCGATGAATTTGGAGTTGAGCAGACCGTTACCCGGTCGTTCCAGTGGGGGATGCCGAATAAATACATCGATGAAGATGGAAACAGTTTCCACAGAATAGGAAAAGCTCTTCCCGACTTCTCATTTGCATTCGGAAGCAACTTCCGGTATAAAGGATTCTCAGCGTATGTGTTGTTTGATGCGGAGATTGGTCATGATGTTTATAACCAGACCCGCCAATGGCCGCAGCGTGATGATCCCGTAATGGTTGAGCAGGATCAGTTTGGTAAACCTCACTGGACAAAGAAGCCCCAGCCATACTATGCACTCCTGCAGAACGTTTCGGCGGTAAACAGCCATTTCGTTGAGAGCGGTTCTTACCTGAAATTACGGGAACTTTCATTACGCTATAGCTTTGACCGTGCACAATTGCGGCCTGTATTCGGCGGATGGGTGAACAGGTTAACACTTGGCGTCATCGGCCGTAATCTCATTACCTGGACCGATTATACAGGATACGATCCTGAAGTCGGCGTCCATGCAGGACATCCCGGCCCGGGAATCGGATGGGAAACCGGTGGACCGCAGCAGGCACAAGCGACAATAGTCAGATTCGATGGATTCAGCTACCCGAATTACCGGTCATTTTCAGCAGTCATCGAAGTCGTGTTCTAAGAGTATGTTTACGGTAGGAGGATGAGATTCTCATCTTCCTGCCATTTGAAGTGTTTGTTATAATTGATGAACTAATTTAACAGGAGGAGTTGTTATGAAAAACCCCAATCGAATGTTTCTGTTTGGTATTTCGATGCTCCTCGCCATTGGCTTCTTAGGTTGTATGGATCTTGATGTGGTAAATCCGGATCAGCCAGATATTGCGAAAGCTATGGCTGAGGTAGCTGATATTGAATCGGTTCTTGGTGGTGCTTATAATTCCCACTGGGATGGTCTTCACTGGAATATCTGGATTTACCCATCTAATACATTAAGTGTAATGGCATGGGAGCAATCCTCATCCTGGGGAAATTTCGGTATGCTCGATCTCGGGCGTATTCCACGACTGATCATGCCGAATAGACAGGATCACTCATATTACCGGGATATACTTCAGAATCCGTGGGATAAAACCTACGCGGCTATCTCGGTCGCTATCGATGTTTTGAACGCGGTCGATCTTGGTCTCTTTGAAGATGATCCTGTGCGCGGTATTGTAATGGCTGATAGGAAAGCACGCGCTCTTTCATGGGCACATTTTGTCAAAGGTGCTTCGTACGGATGGTTTGCCCTCTATCAGGATCAGGCCTATCTTTTCGATCTCGATGTACTTAACGAGGTGAAACCACTCGAAAGGTACACCTATGATGTAATTGCTGATACGGCAATTTTTTACCTTGAGGAAGCCATTCGATATGCTCAAGAGGGGCCGGGTTTTACACTGCCGGAGAGCTGGATGCAGGGTAATTCAAATATTAATAACCAGAAAGTAATAGAACTGGCTCACACTTTTATAGCCCGTCTATTAGCTGCTACGCCCAGGAATCCTGCAGAACGGGATGCCGTAGATTGGAGCGGGGTACTGACCCATATTGAGAATGGCCTTTCCGAAGATTTCAAGATAAGAAGTTCATTTCCCGGATGGTATGATGCGTTCCGAATTATTACCGCCCTGCATGGCTGGACACGGATGAGCTATTACACAATAGGAGTGGCCGACCTCTCGGGAAGATATCAGGAGTGGCTTAATACGCCTCACTGGGAGCGAGATCAGTTCACCATGCGGACAATCGATCGCCGCATTCATCCTACAGGAGAATTATTCGGTGTTAACGCAAATCCGGGAAGTGGCAAATACTTTAGCTGGCATTCAACCCGTGAATTTCGACCTGATAGAGGTCCTTATGTTTACTCACACTACAATTTCAATAGATGGTGCTGGGAAGAAGACTCCGGTATTTGCGGGTTTGGTGACGAAGGAACAACACCGCATATAGTTGTGGCCGAATTAGACTTCTTGCGTGCTGAAGCGCTTTTCAGACTTAATCCGGCAGGTAACCGGCAAGAAATTGTAGATATAATTAACAAATATAGAGTACCGATAGGTGAAATCACCGAGGTTAATTTAGATAATTGGGTTGTATCGCGTGCCGATGTTAATCATACAGACGCACAGCTATGGGAGATGCTTAAATATGAAAAGCGGATGGAGACGTCGGCAACCTATCCAGGATTAGCATATTTCGACGCGAGGGGATGGAGGGTAAGTCCGCATCGGGCGGCTGATGAGATATATGGCCAATCCGATTTACCGATAGGTACACCGGTGCATTTCCCCATACCGGCGCTCGATCTTGAACTCTTGTTGGAAGATTGGTACCAGGACGTAGATGTAGCAGCGAAGCAGAACGCGTCACCGATTGCACCGCCGCGACGGTAAACTGAAGATCGCTGCGATACGAATAATTCAATCGTAAAAACGGGACACTATGGGAGTAACCGGTGTCCCGTTTTTATTTATATCTCTATATATGCCTATACAGGAGGATAGAATTTTATTTTAAAATATTATATATTAAACATATAAGGAGGACAACATGAAACGAACGAACATAATTTCTGTTCTTGTAGTACTCATGGTACTCATGGCGGTGTTATTATTTTCCTCCTGTGGCAGCTCGGGACCCGGTGAAGGAAGAGGAGCATCCAGTTTTAATATGAATGTAGGTACCGGCACGTCATACAACATACGGGAGTATTTTGGTCAGCTTATCATTGCGAAATATAATTATGAGCTGGAAAATGAGAGATTTACCGCAACAAATATTTACTATGAGACGAAATGGAAAGAAAGAGCCTTGTTCGACGATGAGCATGAAGCAGGTTTTAATAATGTACGAACGAGGATAATCGTGGAAGCGATTGCAAGAACCCGGGCAGGACTGACGGGTTCAGCTCTATTTAGTATACGGTTTCAGGGTGAATATATGGTGAAAGTAGCGGATGAGGAGGGATGGATACATATTAATATGAGTGATGAAGCACGTAATGAATTCCGAACAATTGCTCGAGATCTTGAAGTCCAATTACGATCCGGATTTAGAAAATTTTAATTAGGAAATTATAATGAAAAGGTTCCTTGTCATATTGCTTTTACTCGTAGCCGTATCTTCGGTATTGACTGCCCAACCCCGGTCTTTATTCGAGCTTAAACTAACCGGTGGTGTGTCGTATTTTGTATCCCCCCAGGAACTGTCAGATTACTGGAAATGGGGCTTTAACGGCGGCGTGGGATTCTCGTATTATCTTTCGCCAAGACTGGGCATTAGTCTTATTGTTGACTACTCAAGCTTTTCGTTTGATGCTTATGAGTATAAGGTGAAATCCGGTTGGATGGATCGCCCCGATATTCATGTTGAGGGTAAGTCGACCGAAATGTATACCACAGGATTCAATGTTTCATATGCATTATTTCAAAATTTTGATCTTTACGTCTTAGCGGGTGCCGGGTATTTGTATATGCCGACGAGGGAAATTCGCATTCGAGAATTTGATTTAGATGGTGAAACTATTATACCCTGGACGCGGGAATCTACAGTTGTCATAAATGCGGGAGCCGGGATAAGTATCCCGGGTGATAAATTCCCCGTTCTTTTTTTCGAACCCCGGTATGCAATCGGATTTAC
>PWJF01000197.1 GCA_003560935.1 Ignavibacteriales bacterium | reverse complement strand
CCCGCCGTCGTCCGTGCGATAGACACCGCCGGTCGAAATGGCAACGTACATTCTGTTTGGATTAGTTGGGTGAAGTAAAATTGTATGCAGACACAAACCGCCGGCGCCGGGCTCCCAGCGTGGACGGTGCGGATGGTCATGCAATCCGCGTACCAACGACCAACTCTCACCTGCATCTCGTGATACAAACAATGAAGCCGGTTGAACACCGCAGTACAATACATCGGGTTCATCTTCACGACCCGGTACAATCTGCCAGATCTGGTTCAGCGATAGTCCAGTGTCCTCGGGAAATTTTATATTTGCCGTTTCCGGTTTTGCCCAGTTATTACCATAGTCGTCGCTGGAACAGAGTACCGTTCCGAAGAAAGGGCTCTGCGGTGCAGCCCATATACGTTGCCTCCCCTGTCGACTATCATACACCATGGCATATACAACCTCTCCGGGAAAATGCGGACCGGAGACCTTCCATCGTTGACGTAATGCAGTTGATGATAGCAGAAATATACCTTTCATGGTTCCGATCATTAAAAGCACATTGCCGGGTTTGGGTGAGATATGTCCGGTGGTTTGCATATGATGGTTCCTTTAATATGTTGTAGTTGGATGTCTGTGTGTACCTTTTGTTAGCGATTGGAAAGAATTTGTGGAATATTTTCGAGAAGTGCAAGGGGGATGTTACATACGGATAAATAAAAATCCCCACCGGCAAAAACCGGCGGGGACTTTTTAATTACTCCAATACTCCACGAAACCACTATTCCATTACCTCTCTACTCTTCCCCCCTCAGCTTGCGCTGTTCCGGAACATCCAGACCCGTCTTTGTCGTGATCGTTTCAAGTCCATGCGCTCCGGGTCCTCTCTCGGTGCGCCAGAGCATGAACGAGAAAAACAAACCGAGCGATGCAAGTACGGTGAATATCCACATCCCGTAGGCATATCCTTCGGGATTTTCCGGACTGGCCATCGCCAGATCATTGGTAAATCCTATAAGCCACGGAACGAACGCCATTCCAACCTGCTGGCACAGTGTCATAAGGGCATAGCCGGTTCCCAACCGATGCTGTTCGACGATATAGGCAACCGACGGCCACATAACCGCGGGTATCAGCGAAAATGCCATACCGAGCAGCATCATAACGATAAGAAGCGTAAGCGGAATAAATGCACTACCGAGGAATGGCAACACAACGTTAACATCCGGACCGGGAGGTGCATAAGTTACAATAAGGAACAACGGCAATAAAACGAGTGAACCAACCGCCATGAAGAACGAACGTTTCCCTATTTTATCGACCAACAATCCGAACAACGGTGTTGCGACCATTGCGGTAATCGGCAATAAACTATTGAGCAACCCCGCCGCATCCCGTTCCAAACCGTGAGCTTGCTGGAAATAATAAATCGCAAATGCACGGAAGGGAAACACCGTCGAATAAAACACGACACAGAGCGCGACGATATACCAGTATGAAGCACTGAACGAATACAATCTTTTCTTCTCGATCTTCTCGGTCTCGCCCGCTTCACCCAAACTATAGCGGCCTTCCGCGCGGTTTTCCATAAACCAGTAAAGAATGGCACCTGCAACAGATATGCCTGCTACACCGGTTGCCAGCCAGAGCGGATCCTGCCAGTTCTCATACAACGGCCGCGCCCAGGATGTAGACCAGTCAGCCGAAGCAGAACCGAGTCTCGATATCGTTAAGTTGATACCGAACGCAAAGCTTAATTCTTTTCCTTTAAACCATTTTGCAAGTGCCGTCGTCACTGCAACAATCAACGGTTCGGCGCCGATACCGAGCATGAAGCGACCGGTTGCCATCACGCCGAATTTCGGCGAAAACGCGGTGACAAACGCGGCAGTCAGGCAAATTATTGCAAATAAGGTGATCGATTTCTTCGTACCCCACCGATCGATAATATAACCGCCGATAAGCAAGACAAGCACAGCCGCAATACTATAGACTGAGTATAACAAGCCAAGTTGTTGATCGGTAAAACCGAGTTGGGATGAGAGGAGATCGAAAACGGGGGCTGCAGAATCGTACACATAATAATTTCCGAACATTGCTAAACTGATGAACACGAGAACAGTCCAGCGGTACAGCGGAGTTGGTCGCGGTAGTAAAGAATGTGAATCTGTCGTTTGTGTCATAGATTACCCTTATCTAATGATTAGAATTAATACTCTATACCGGTTCAATCACTTTCCGTTCTTTCGGGATAGAATGGCTTTGAATATCGTCCCTGCCATTTTCGGATTTTCCTTCAAGCGCCGTACCGAATATTGATACCAGTACGTTCCGAACGGCACATAGATTCTCATGCGGTGCCCGTCGCGCAGCACCTGATCGCGTAAGTCCGGGCGTACACCGAGCAGCATCTGAAATTCATATTGATCCGGTTTCATATTGTATTTTTCGATAAGTCGATAGGAACCTGTAATAAGATCATCATCGTGTGTGGCAATGCCGACGTAGCTGCCTGCTTCAAAGATGATCTCGATAATCCTGAGGAAGGACTCGTTGATCTCTTCGCGCTTTTTAAATGCGATCTTTTCCGGTTCGACATAGATTCCTTTACAGAGACGGAAGTTCGAAGGCTTTTTAACCAATTCGGTCACGTCTTTTTCCGTTCTTCTGAGATATGACTGTAATGCAACTCCGACATTAGAAAATTTTTTCCGAAGGGTTTTGTACATCTCAAGCGTTTGATCGGTCGTGGAGGAATCTTCCATATCTATCCTGACAAAGTTCTCGAGCGATTGGGCATGCTCTACGATTTCACGAACATTCCTGAGTGTAAATTCATAATCGATTTCGAGACCGAGTTGGGTTAGTTTTATCGAGAGGTTTGAATCAAGATTTTCTTGTTTAATTTTTGTGAGTACCTCTTTACATTCTCTCAACATATTCACTGCAAGCTCTTTTTCGGTGACCGACTCGCCGAGAACATCCATTGTAGCCATAAAACCTATGCCGTTCAAATCACGAACGGCATAAATTGCTTCAGGTAGATGTTCCCCGGCTATATAGCGTTTCGAAAAATAACGAACAACAGGCTTGGGTACCAAAGGAAGCGATTTAACAACTAATTTATCAAATAGACTCATAGGGGAGACTCATAGACTGGTTATAATTTATGGTATGTCACATCAAATGATTATTGAGTACATCTCCGGGTAGGTGAAATATAGTGAGGATTATAAAAACTTGCAACAATTCACCGGCTAATCACTATCACTGTGTTATCGCGATATTTCCCGAAGTCACATCTCGCAATTGCATCCGGATAGTCTCTATGAGCGAAGGGCGAATACCGAGAAATATCGTAACATCCTCACTATACTCGGTATCGTGGATTTTGATATCGTGCTGTGAGATGATACGCATAACCCCGTTTGTATAATCGTACGGAAAAGTGATACGGAGATCATGTAAAACGGGAATATGAATAATCGATGCTTCCGCGAGAACCGCCCGTGCGGTCTCCGTGTACGCACGGACAAGTCCACCGGTCCCTAATTTTGTCCCTCCGAAATACCTGATGACGATCAACAGAGTGTTTGTTATATCGTTGTGTTCGAGAATTGATAATATCGGTTTCCCCGCCGTTCCGGACGGCTCACCATCATCGGAAAATCGACTATTACTACCGTCTATTCCGGTTCTAAATGCGTAGCATCGATGTGCTGCATCATGGTGCTTTTTTCGACATTCTTCAAGTTGCTTTTCGGCTTCGATTACCGATGCGACCGGAAACAACTGTCCGATGAACCGCGACCCTTTTATTTTAATCTCCGTTTCAACATATGCGGCTACTGTTTTGTATTCTTCAATGTCCATAGGTATTAAGATAGTCTATCATATTTTGAAAATCAAAACCATGTTGAGATTCAAGCTTATTTACAGTATCTTTAATAACGGAAAGGAGTAATACAGTATTATGAACATAGGTATCACCTGTTACCCGACGTACGGCGGAAGCGGTATTGTTGCCACAGAGTTGGGTAAGGCACTGGCCAATCGCGGACACAAGGTACATTTCATCAGTTATGCATTACCGACACGATTAGACGGTTTTATAGAGAATGTTTATTTTCATGAAGTCGAAATGAGCAATTATCCGCTGTTTGATTTTCCGCTTTATACAATCGCACTTGCAAGCAAGATGGTCGATGTGGTAAAATATGAGAAACTTGATATTCTGCATGTACATTATGCAATACCTCATGCAACCAGCGCATTTCTTGCGAAGCAGATTCTGGGCGGCAAAGGGATTCCTTTTACAACTACACTGCACGGCACTGACATAACGCTCGTAGGTCTGGAACCGAGTTATCTATACGCGGTAAAATTCAGCATCGAAAACAGCGACGGCGTTACGGCGGTTTCGAGACACCTCAAAGAGAAAACGCTTACAAATTACAGTCTCTCAAAAGACATCCAGGTCATTCCGAATTTCGTCGATACCGAAAAATATAAAAAATCCGAAGCATGTAAATTCCGGAAACAGATATCACCCAACAATGAAAAAATACTGGTGCATGTGAGTAACTTCCGTAAAGTCAAGCGGGTACCTGATACCGTACGCATTTTTAATGAAGTACAAAAAGAAATCT
>PWJF01000137.1 GCA_003560935.1 Ignavibacteriales bacterium | reverse complement strand
TAAAAAAGCAAATTTTTATTGAGTTATACCATGGAAAAATAAGCATAGAAGTCTCCTTATAATTGGATAGGTTTGAGCGGTGGATTATTTAATATAGGTAAGAGAATATAAATATATCTCAATCTTATCATTGAGACTATCCAAAATTTTGATAATTTATTAAAAAAACTATGCGAGACTGTCAGTGCGATAACAATAACATATATATATATAGATACCGAGTGAGAAAAAATTCCCCATATGAATGTTCTCAACGATAAATTATAGTAGATGTATATTATGACACAATGCATTTTTCGGCAAATATAATTTATTCTACGTATATTTCACCGAATGCAATTCCTTTCGATGATTTCAACCATTTAAAATAGCTAAAAATAAATTAAAAAGTGCTCAAATATATGAATGTTATGACACTTTAAATTTATCCTTTTGGCCCGGCTCTAATTGTTATGTGCTGCGACCTATTTTTTTAGGGAATACCACTATTATATCGGACTAAATTTTTCTACTCAATGGTTACCAGTGTGAGAAAGACCAGAGGACATTGAAAGTAAGATGTTCGTTCACTGGTGCCGCGAACGCAGGTACGTGAAGATGGCGGGGATTTATATATTCAATTGATTTTTATCTAATATCGATACTTTCGGCGCCGATTGTACAATCATTTTTGCTATCGGATGAAATAGATCTTTTGTTCGATTATTGAACCGGAATTCTATTTCTTTTATGTAAAGACTATAGTGCGATATGCTGACACCATGGTAATTAAACAGGTGTTCGTTAAGATATGTCCAGAAACTTTCGATTTTTGTGTTTAATTTTAAATGATTCGTTGCGTGTATCAATTTCGGTATTAAAAGATGGGTTCCGCTTACAGGTATTATTCCAATGCAATATTTTTTATCGGCACAAATCAAAATTGTCCGGTTTTGAGTCGGTTCTTTTGAAATGTATATATTTGACTTTTCATCGCTCCTGATCGGGAAGGTATACACGGTGCCATTTATTACAACAATACCGAAAAATACATTCCGGTCATCGGCTTCCCAGTTTCTTAAAAAATCCAGCATAAAATGTGACCGAAGCGCTTCTTTGAGGTCCGGTTTCACTTTCAGCGCATCGTTAAAGGCTTGCACCGATTGATCGTATATCGCCCGCCGGAAAAGTGTATATGCTTTGTGGGCTGTTTTCATAGAGATTGTTATATAATGCCTGCACCGGTATACGGGCAGCCCGAGTGAAAAAAGATAAAGAAGGTGTGCTGTCTCATTGATCGGTATATTCAATTGACCGAGGTAGGTACCGGTAAAATCGCCGAAGGTTAAACCGCATCCTTTACACCGCAACCGTCCGGTCTTGAGGGTATAGATCGTATCGCTCTCGCAGCGAACACATTTCTTTTTCCCCCCGGGCCAGCGGAGTTCCTTAAAGAACCGTGCGCTTTCGGGAAAAACAGTAATAAATGATGTCTTTTTGCGGGTCGGCATAACAACGAGGAATATAAGAAGGTTATAACACTTTTTCAATGCAGGATCGCACCCTCATAAGAATATCACATTGTTATATAAAACGGCTATATCTCCCGCATTACCAACTATTATGCCAACACTATCCCTGCAAAATCATCAGCTTTCAAACTCGACCCGCCAACCAACGCTCCGTCAATATGGGACATTGAAAGCAGCTCTCCGGCATTGTCCGCTTTCACGCTGCCGCCGTATTGAATTATCAGACGCTCCGCTGCCGCCGGAGAATATGAATCCGATATGAGCGAACGAATATATTCGTGTACTTCATTCGCCTGATCCGGAGTGGCCGTCTTACCCGTCCCGATTGCCCATACCGGTTCGTAAGCGATTATGATTTTCTCTAATTCTTTTTCACTGACATTGTGCAGCGACCCGTCGGTCTGTGTTCTCACGACATCGTTGGTAATACCCTTTTCACGCTGCTCAAGTGTTTCACCCACACACATAATTACCTGTAATTCCGTACCGAGTGCTTTCTTAACTTTTTTGTTGATCAATGCATCGTCTTCATGGAAGTATGCACGCCGTTCGGAATGACCGATTATAACATATTCGCAGCCGGTTTCTTTCAACATCTCCGCCGAGACCTCTCCGGTGAAAGCGCCTTTCCCTTCGAAGTGAACGTTCTGTGCACCGAGTTTAAACGGCGTTCCTTTAGTAAGTTCACGTGCGAGTATTAGGGATGTAAACGGCGGACAGAGAATAACATTGCGTCTTAACGTATCGCTTTTGATTTTTTGTTTCAGACCGTTAATCAGATTCGCCGTTTCGGACAGCGTGCCGTTCATTTTCCAGTTACCGGCAATGATTTGCTTTCTCTGTGTCATAGTTCAGATATATCCTTCTTTTTTTAAATGATCGAGTATATTATCATAAACCTGTTTTGCATCGTTTTTAAAATTTATATAATCTTCCATAGTAAATACATACGATGCGCTGTAATCGGCTTCGAATCGATATTTCATAAGCCGGGCAAAGGTATGTGAGTTCCCGGCGGAAAAAATTTTCGATTTAACAAAATGGAGAGAAAATAATTGGAGCGCTCCTTCGTGACTTTTGGGTTCGATACCCTTTGACAAAAGCAATGCACGGATACCATGAAACAAATAATAGTAGAGTCTCGAAATTGCATCGTTCACGAATTCGTTTTTATGTAATAATTCCGCTGCGGCAAGTGCTGTCTCTGCACGTTGCAACTCATCTTGAATATTTGACTTTTTATTCTTCTCCGTCAAAGCGGAATTCCTTCATTCTGTATATCAAGTGCAATTCGCCGTTCCCGTTCCAACAAATGAAGAAAATATTCTTCCGAAAAAGCGATCGATGCAATAGGTTTTAGATGCTCTAATTCGATTTCGGCAACAATTGTGTATATTTCATCCTTACGTTTTCGGTCGAGATCTTTGACGATAATCGCTATATCGAGATCCGAATCATCCTGAAAATCACCCCGCGCTTTCGAACCGAAAAGAACTACGCGAACAAGCCGGTCTCCGAGAAACTCATTCAAACGATCCCGAAGCGTTCTCAGGATTTTTTTCTCTTGATCGGTTAAAAACACAAATGTCTCTATCGTCATAATCTCACTGATTAATATAACACTTTACCTTTATTCCGACTCGATGGTATGCTCTTCACCTCTTGTTGCGAGTTTAGAGAAGACTACCTTATGTATCGGATGGGTCACCGTGAGTACCGGGCATTCCGCCTTTCGAACGACTTCCGCGGTATTATTCCCGATAAAGACGCGCCGCAATCCTTTTTTGCCGTGCGTCGACATAACAATTAAATCGATATCGCGATCCTCGGCAAACCGGATAATAGAATTATTCGGTTCGATATCGCGGTCGAAAATAAATTCCACCTCCACATCTTTTGCTTCGCCGTTAATATCGGAAAGTTTCGGCGCGCTTTCCTTTAGCCCCTTGATATCCGGTTCACCGCCAATCTCGCTGATATGCTGCACGTATAATTTGCAGCTGTTTGTGTGTGCAAGAGATATGGCATACGATAATGCGGCATTTGCCGCCTGTGAATAATCTGTCGGACAGAGAATATTCTTTATACCGCCTGCCGGAGGAGGACTTGTTCCCCGGATACTTAAGACCGGACATCGCGCCAGACGCACTACCCGTTCAGCCGTACTACCGACAAGATGATCGGATAAATTTGTCGTACCCCTTCGTGCAAGAACGATCAGATCGAAATTATTGGCTTCGGCTTCTTCGACAATTATTTTATATGCACGTCCAGAAGCGATGCGGGTTTCGATGTGCCTGTCATTTGACGCGATTTCTTTTACGAAGATATCCATTTGCTCTTTCAAGAACTGTGTCTTCAAATCCCTGTATCGCTGAATCTCCTGATCGTGTATATGAAAATATCCCAGCGGAGACACATCGAATTCATCAACATGCAATAATGTTATTTCTGTATCGTATCGCTCCGCGAGACTCACGGCGTATTCCAACGCATTTTTCGAATATACCGAAAAATCGGTCGGACATAATATTTTATGAATTGTGTACACTTCGCCACCTCCTGTTCATTCTACATCAAGTATTTTTTTTATCAGATCGTTAACGAGCTGCGGATTCGCTTTCCCTTTCGTTGCACGCATCACCTGTCCGACAAAGAATCCGAGTACTTTTGTCTTTCCTCCCTTATATTCGTCAACCTGAGAGGGATGTCTCTTTATTATCTCTTTAACGACCGGTTCGATTTCCGTCGTGTCGGATACCTGTGTTAATTCTTTTTCTTGTACAATCTCCCGGGGTGATTTAAATTCTTTAAGCATAAACTGGAAAACATCTTTCGCTATCTTGCCGCTGATGGTACCGTCTTCAATGAGATTCACAAGCTCACCGAGGTGTGCCGGCGGCACGGGAAACTCTTTCATCAGTATGTTACGTTCATTGGCGACACGCAGTACGTCTCCCATAACCCAATTACTAATCGCTTTGGAAAGGTTGCTCCGGTCATTCTTAATCGAGCGTACTGCAGCCTCGTAATAATCGGCAAGATCGCGTGTAGCCGTCAGTACTTCGGCGTCGTATTTCGGCAAACCGTATTCTGTTATAAACCGATCACGCCGCCCGG
>PWJF01000317.1 GCA_003560935.1 Ignavibacteriales bacterium | reverse complement strand
ATGGCTACATTTTTTACCCAGCAGCCGCAGTTGATATCGATGAAATCAGGATTCATGGATTCGGCGAGTTTTGCAGCTCCCTCCATCGATGAAACCTCTCCGCCGTAGATCTGTATGGCGATCGGGCGCTCTTCCTCAAGGAACATCATCTTTTTATGCGTGCGCTCGTTAAGGCGTATCAATCCCTCGGAATTCACAAACTCCGTGTACAAAATATCCGCACCGAGCCGCTTGCATATTAAGCGGAACGGGATGTCCGTGACATCCTCCATCGGGGCAAGCAGAACGGCGTTTTCGATATGTAGACTGCCGATTTTCATTCTTGAGATCAGTTAATTGTTATTGGTTAATGGTTCTGGTACCCTCGATTTCCAGGGACTATTAACCAATAACTAATAACGATTAACAACCTGTAGCTTCACCTAACCTTTAACCCTTTCCGCGATCGCCTCCCCCATCTCCTTTGTGCCGACATATTTTTCCGGATTGAGGTCGCGTGTTACCTGTTTGCCTTCTCTGATAACGTCGGCGACGGCATCGGTTATCTTTTTTGATTTTTCGATTTCTCCCAGATAATCGAGCATCTGTGCGCCTGCTAATATAACAGCACACGGATTTGCGATGTTCTTCCCCGCAATATCCGGTGCGCTGCCGTGCACCGCTTCGAAAATAGCCGCATTAAATCCGATGTTAGCGCCCGGCGCAAGTCCGAGTCCGCCGACCAATCCCGATGCGAGGTCCGATAAAATGTCGCCGAATAAATTAGTTGTCAATATAACATCAAACTGATTGGGATTGAGAACCAATTGCATTGCCATGTTGTCGATTATTTTATCATCGAACTCAATCTCAGGAAATTCCTCCGCAATGTTTCGTGCAACATCGAGAAATAATCCACCTGTAAACTTCAAAATGTTTGCTTTATGGACTACGGTAACTTTCTTCCTGCCGTGTTTCTTTGCATATTCAAATGCATAGCGGCAAATCCTTTCCGAGCCGTTTCTCGTCACCACGCCGATCGTTTCTGCCGCGCTTCTTTGCGGATCTATGTAATGTTCAATTCCGGCGTAAAACTCTTCCGTATTCTCGCGAAATACAATTAGATCGACATTATCATATCTTGTTTTAAGCCCTTCAAATGACTTTGCGGGGCGAAGATTTACAAAAAGGTCGAACTCTTTTCGTAATGCAACATTCACACTTCTGAATCCGGATCCCACCGGTGTCGTTAACGGTCCTTTCAGCGCAATACTATTTTTCCGTACCGATTCGAGCGTCGGTTCAGGGAGCGGATCTTTAAACTCTTCGATTGCCGAGAGACCCACTTTTACCTCTTCCCATTCAATCTCGAATCCGGTTGCTTCAACGACCCGAACCGCAGCCTCGGTGATGTCGGGTCCGATCCCATCACCGGGTATCAACGTTACTTTACGCATTCGGCATGTACCCTCTGGTTCGTCTTTGTTTATGTAAATAATAAAGAATATTAAAGATATGAAAATTTTTGTGTAGATTCAACGAGCGATTTCCCGTTTTTGTTCACAAATGAATCAAGTTTTTCTCACACGCCTGCGTGCCGAAACGAATGCATAGGAGACAAATGTTTTCTATGCACTTCGGCGTGCAGGCACGATAATTGAGATCCCGTAAAAATGACGGATCGAGTATTCCGTTTCGTGGGTTCTTTATTTCAGTCGTCCTTTCCATAGAGATCAAGTAATCGGATTTTAGTTGCTACCAATCGTTGTTCGATTATCGGTGCAAATCGTTTAAGTAAGTCATATCCAAGTTTCGGATCTTTATTGCATTTATCCCGCAGGCATTTTCCATCCAGTGCTATTAATCGCGTGGCATCGACGGCACGCGCATCGAATCGCCATTGATACGGAGAGATAATCCATGACCACCCGACGATCTCCCCTTCTCCAAGCGTCTGTACGGTTATTGGCCCTTTCTGCGTTGAATATATTTCAAGATTTACAGTCCCTTCACGAATTAAAAAAAAGTAATTTGCTTCCTGCCCTTCACGGAAGAGAAATTCTCCGGCCTTGAATACCGCATTTGTAGCACAACTTACAATAAACTCTATATAACTGTCCTCTAACCCCTGAAAGAATGAGTGTTGCTTGAGTATAGATCCGAGGTTTTCCATAAATGCTCCTGTGATGATTTATAATTAAATTTTTTTACGCATTGTACTGTAGTTATCCTCGAACCACCCGCGTAGATCCGATAATTCGCAGAACGGCATCGGTTAATTCGGGTAACTTGTTCCTTACCGGAACAGAAAGATCTTCCATATATCCATAAGAATCCGCAGAAACGGTTACAAGATACGAAACAGGAACCTGACCGTAGAGAATTTGTGAACATATAAGAATAGATCCCGGGTCAAGTTGATGTGAAAAGGTGCGGTTAGGTATACTGGAAGGGTCTATCTGCGTCACGGCAAGAGTACCGGGCATATCTCCCACCGACGCATCTATAAATACAGCTATATCAAACTTGCTTACTTCGGCGGCAAGCTCCGGAGTAAGCTGGTGACATGTATGAATGGTAACATTCGTAGATTTCACCAGCCCGGATAATCTGCGTGCAGCGTGATAGCCAAGGGCATCATCACCGCGCAGCGGATTGCCATATCCTATGATGATTGAACGAGACATTATGATCGTTGTAATCGATTAACAACTTCTCCAACACTGTTTATGAATTCTATATGCAGCGGCATTTTGCCGACTGCATGTGTTGAACAGCTTAAACACGGGTCGAATGCTCTTATAACCGCTTCTACACGATTGAGCATTCCTTCTTCGATTTTTTCCCCTTTTACAAAATGTTTTGCCACTTGCAAAATGCCTTTATTCATCGCAAGATTATTATTCCCGGTCGCGATAATAAGGTTCGCCCATTGCATGATACCGTCTTGATTAATTTTATAATGATGAAATAGAGTACCGCGCGGAGCTTCGGCAACGCCGACACCCTCGTGATTATTCGGTCCGGCAATTGCCTTTACATGTGTATCTAATATACTCTGGTCGCTTAACAATTGATCAATTTTTTCTATTGCAAAGAGTATTTCAATTAATCGCGCATAATGATAATAGAAGGAACTTAAAACCGATCCGCGCGATAATCCGCGGAACTCGGTCAGCTCAAGATCCGCCTGCGGCGTACCGCATCGATCGATAATATTCAAACGCGCCAGCGGTCCGACACGGTACATACCATCGGGATACCCTTTCGGTTTATAGTAGGGGAATTTCATGTACGACCACTTCTCTACCTTTTCCTCAATATACTCCGAGTATTGAGAAGGTTCGAGCTTATCGGCAACAATCTTACCCGATGAATCTACAACACGTATCTTGCCGTCGTAGAAATCGAGTTCGCCGGCATCATTAACGAGACCGAGAAAGAGGGACTGGAGATTTGCAAACGTTCGGATCTCGTCACGGAATTTACTTACCCGCAAGGATGATTTTCCGGTTTCAATCAGTGAACTTTTGAACCAATCCAGATTTCTCTGAATAATCTTTTGCATTTCGGGAATCGAAGCCAGAATTGTATCGCGTTTTTCCTGCGTACATGGTTCACTGACACCCCCTGCAATGATCCACGACGGATGTACCCGCTCACCGGCAAGCAGTTCGATTATTGTCTGTCCAAACTGACGCAACCGGATTCCATCGCGCGCCATCTGCGGGTTTTCTTTCAGCACACTGAAAATATTACGTTCAGCCGGATCCTTGTCCATTCCAAGTACAAGATCCGGAGCCGAGAGATAAAAAAAGCTTAATGCATGCGATTGAATAATCTGGCCGAGATTAATAATTCTTCGCAACGCAACGGCAGTTTTAGGTATTTGCACCGCCAGTATCTGGTCCGCAGCTTTCGCCCCGGCGATAAGATGTGCAACCGGACATATACCGCATATCCTCGCCATGAGCGACGGCATCTCACGGAACGGTCTTCCTTCACATAATTTTTCAAAACCGCGGAATTGAGTCACATGAAAATAAGCATTATTAACGACACCATTATCATTGAGATGAAGCGAAATTTTACCGTGACCCTCTATTCGTGTTAACGGATCAATGGTTATTGTTTTAGACATGCACTTATTCTCCTATCCAAATCGTGCTCGTTCTGATAATTCCGGGGTTCGTCCTTCCGCTATCTCACTCAACGTGTAAAAGATCAGATCCGCCGAAGGAGGGCATCCCTGTAGAAAAATATCAACATCGACGAAGTTGTACACCGGATATGCTTTATCCAGTAATTTAGGTATTCTCTCATCAGGAATAATTTTATTATTCGGACTCGTTTCGATATAACCTCGTTCAAAAACCTGCTCGAGAGTAAAACGGTTGCGCATCGCCGGAATATTTGCCGTCACGGCACAATCACCGAACGCGATCAATGTTTTTGTTCTTTTTCTTATCATCTCGATCTTTTCGACATCTTCGTCTGTACTGATCGCACCTTCGACCAACGTGACATCAACCTCTTCGGGAAACTCTTTTACGTCAATGAGCGGGCTATACAAAATAGTATACATTTCTGCAAGTTGAATAATTCTATCATCTATATCTATAAGAGACATATGGCAACCGGAACAGCCGTCGAGCCAGATGGTTGCCAGGGTTAATTTT
>PWJF01000116.1 GCA_003560935.1 Ignavibacteriales bacterium | reverse complement strand
TGCACAAAGATTCAGTGAAGCGGTTGCTGCATTCGATGAGTTCGTCCGGCGTTATCCGCGATCTGAATATATAGTCGATGCACGGCTGCGGCTCGCCGACAGTTATATGGCGCTCGGAAGATACGTTGAAGCAGTAAGCGGATACCGCAGCGTCGTGCAGAATCACCCGGATGCCAGAGAAATCGATTATGCGCAATTCCAGCTCGGTCAGGCATTATTCCGCGCTGGAAACAGGCAGGAAGCTCGTAATGAATTCCGTAAACTTGTTGAGAACAAACCGGATTCGGAACTTGCACCCGAAGCCCAATATGCGATCGGATGGACTTTCTTTCAGACACAGGACTATGACCGTGCAATAGAGGAATTCAGAAAAACAATAGAGCTGTTCCCCGGCAAGGTCATCGTACCACGCGCGCATTACAGTATTGGCGATGCGTATTACAATAAAGGCCGGTACGACGAAGCCGTCAGATCGTATCGCCAGGTACTCGAACGCCATCCGCGCAGTCAGTATGTTGCGGATGCCATTACCGGTATTCAGTATTCATATACTATGCAGAACAATATGCAAGGCGCCGTTAACGTGATCGACGACTTCCTCCGTCAGAATCCCGATAGCGAGATGGCAGACCGTCTGATGTTTAAAAAAGGCGATCTGTATTTCAGTCAACAGAGTTTTCGTGAAGCGATTACCGAGTGGCGGAATTTTATCAACCGGTACTCGAACAGTAACCTCGTTCCCGATGCACACTACTGGATCGGTCGTGCACATGTGATGATTGCAAACAATAACGAAGCGTTGCAGGCATTCAATACCGTGGTGAACAATCACGCGAACAGTTCCGTCGCCCCGAAGGCGTTATTCGAAATCGGTAACCTTCATATGAGTCGACAGGCATATAACGAAGCTATATCGGCGTTTGAGAGACTTGAACGTAGTTATGGTAATTCGGATGCAGCGATCGAAGGATCGTATAAGAAGGGTATTGCTCTTAAACAGTTGAACAGAAATGAAGATGCGCGCATGCAGTTTGAAAAAGTAATGAACGAACATCCCGGCACACGGTTCTCCGCTCTCGGTAAAATAGGCATTGCCCGTATTCTGAAGGATGAAGGCACAGTCTTAGAAGCGATGCAGATGCTTCGTACTGTTGTATCGGAACGTACCGATGAAGTCGGTGCAGAAGCGCAATATCTTATGGGTGCATTTGAATTAGGGCGCGGTAATCATCAGGAAGCAATTACGCAGTTACTGCGCGTGCGGTATGTGTTCCCGAATGCGACCGAATGGGTTGCCCGTTCATATCTCGGTCTGGGTGAAGCGTACGAGGCAACGAATCAAACTGGACGTGCACGCGAAGCATACCAGACGGTTATACAACAGCACAGTGAAACAGAATTTGCACGTGAAGCGGAAACGAAATTGCGGAGGCTTGGAAGTTCATGATAAAATCATTTGTAATCTGTATCATTATTACACTGGTTACCGTTAGTACCGGTTATACGCAGGAGCGTCCGACACCTCCACCGCGCGAGACACGCATCCCGGAGACGGACCGAATAGAGCGGGAAGAACCGCAGCGGGAGCGACTGCCCGAGTTTGAGTTGCCGGAGTATGTTATTACAGGTCGGGCTACATTTAGGTTACCGTATGTACATAAACCAAAAATAACCGAACAAAATATCTACATCCCCGAAGTAGCGGAAACAATGACAGGCGTTGACAGAGATATCGAGACTACGCCGGTGGATCTGCCGACGAAATCGTTTGGTGAATTCCGCACCATACCAGCGATGCAGCACGGACAGGCACGGCTTGGTTACGGCCGTTTTAACACACCCGTTGTGTCCGGTTGGGCTCATTACCGGAGCGGTTCGTGGGATGCTTCAGGGCGTTTATTTTATCTCAACACCGAAGGACATGAAACGTTTTTTGAGGGATACGATGTCGACGGCCGCTTCCAGTTTGGATACCGGGTACCTCAAGAGGCGCCTGCTTTAGTCAGGGGAGGAAGACCGTATCTAACGATTGGTTTTAAAGGGTTAAAATATGGATTGTATCAGGCGGCCGGCCCTGAACCGTTTCCTCTGATACAGGACAGAATCTTCAGAACAAGCTACTCCGAAATCGGATTTCAATCGGGAACGGAAGCGCCGTTCGATTTCGATTTTACCTTCGGCTGGCGGGGCTCGACTCTCGAAGATGAATTCGGGGAACCGGTTACCCAAATAAATGACGATGAAGTATATATACGGTTACATACACTCGGCTATATAGAGTCAGTCAGATTCAGATCGAGTATCGAATATATTGTCAACAATCTCGACTTCGATAACGAAGAAGAGCTGAACGATCCACATTACTTTAAGGGGACGGCAACGGCTTTTTTCCCGGTCGTTGAAGAATACATTACGCTTGAGCTTGGCGGTAGTATTTATTCGACACGACACACGCATTCCGAGTATGAATCATCGGTGAAACCGTTTGTCGAATTGCGTATGATGCCTTTACGGTCGGTAACCGTTTACGGACGCTATGCCCCGGAGATCATTCACCGGTCTCTCTATTCATTACAGAACATTTACCCGTATTTAAGATGGCAGGCAATTATGCCGGAACAGCAGGTAGCGGTAATACCATCCGATGAGAAAATTAATGCAACGGCGGGAGTCGAGTTTGTACCGCACAGGCAGCTCAATATTAATGCGTATACTCAATACCGTGAGATCGAAGCATATCCGGCATTTCATTCATTAGACGACTACTACCGCTCATTTTATCTGACCTATCTCGGTACGTCGAAACTTTTCTCCATCAGTGCCGATGTACGGTATGCATTTACTGAGCGCGATATATTGACGACGCAAACATCGCTTCGGTATACGACCAATGATTATTTTGATTCATCGGTACCGCATGTCGCACCGGTGGAAATTGCGGCGATCTATACGCGTGAATTTTCGCCGGATATGAGAGCATCTGCGGGACTGGAATTCTTATCCTCGAGGCGTGCAGCATTTAAAACGGCTGATTCGGACGCTCTCGGTACGTTCGTAAATCTTAGTCTTGATGTTCAATATCAATTTCACAATATTATGGGCGTATATATGAAGCTCGATAATATTTTAAATCAATCGTATGAACGGTTTTACACGTATCCCGCACGACCGTTATACATAGAAGGCGGTATACAGATTTCATTCTAAAATATTAGTAAACAGGAGGGAATACAAATGCCCGATCTCAATTTAAGGGATGAAGAGGAATTCTCCGACGAGCGCGGTCGTACTCCGGTGAGACCACGTAAGTCCAGGTTTCATGGTAGCGGGGGTGGGGATAATTCAAATAAGATTTTACTTGTTGCTATTGTAATACTTATCGTACTTGGTGTGGTGATGCTAAATCAGTTTGGCGTTATCAATCTGTGGGGGCCGGGTGAGAGCCGGGTCACCGTTGATTTACCGCCGCTTGACGATGAAATAGTTGATCCGTTGCCCGAACCCCGTGAACCGGATCTGACACCGGCGCCGGATATAACGGCACGGGAAGAACCTGAAGAAACGCCGGAACCGGAACCGCCGGTACGCGTTCCTGAGCGTGAACGTGAAGAACCGCGCGAAATTCGTCCAACAGGAACGGGACAATATACCGTTCAGGTCTCTGCATGGCGCGATCGCCAGAAAGCGGAAACACAAGCCCAGCGTATTCGCAATGCAGGGAAAGATGCTTTCGTCGATCAAACGTCTATTAATGGGACTACATGGTACCGGGTGCGAATCGGACGTTACCAAACACGTGAAGAAGCTGAAACAGAGGCACGCAGATTTCAGTTACTTCTCGAAACCGGCTGGTGGGTTGCTCGTATTGATAATTAACGTATATTAATGTAGGGAAATTTAGTAAGGAGCTCCTATGGATTACCTCTCGATTGTTGCACGCGGCGGTTGGTTGATGCTGCCGATTTTGATCTGTTCGTTAATAGCGGTGTTTATTATAATCGAACGCTTTCTTGTATTGCGGCGTGCCCGCATGGATGTCGGACAGTTTATGCTGAAGGTCAAAAGTATTCTTCACCGCGGAGATGTTGAAGGCGTGAGGAGTTTTTGTTCTCAAAAGGAATCCCCGCTCGCACATATCCTGAAAAAGGGAATTTCGAAATATGAAGCGGGCTGGGATAAAGTACGCGAGGCCATCGAAAACCAAGGCAAGATAGAAATATTTAATCTCGAGAAGCGGCTTAACATTCTTGCAACTATTGCCGGTATAGCCCCGCTGATCGGATTTCTCGGAACGGTGACCGGTATGATCCTTGCCTTTATGCGGATTGAAAGCCTCGGTGGTAACGTCAATCCATCCGATCTTGCAGGCGGCATCTGGCAAGCGCTGTTGACGACGGCATTCGGTCTATCGGTCGGTATTATTGCGTACGGTTTTTATAATTACTTCGTCACACGCGTTGCCCGGTTCGTTCATGAACTCGAAATGACGTCGACGGAATTTCTCGAGATATTGAAAGGCGGAAAAATCGAACGGGGTAATCAAGCTCCGCGTCCGCAGCAGCGACGCACGACAAAATCGGTTTATGAAGAGGATTATTTTAAAGAGAAAGAGGGATCGTAATGAAGTTTAAGACCGACAACAAATTACTTTCTATGTTCAGC
>PWJF01000513.1 GCA_003560935.1 Ignavibacteriales bacterium | reverse complement strand
GTTCCACTCTTTATCCCGGCGTGCCGACCAGACAATCCAGACAACATCCTCCGGCGTCACGGCAATTCTCGGGCGATACTCCACCCCACTTTCGGTACTAACCTGCACTGATGAATTCCAGCGGGGTCGATCGATAATTTCCAAATACTGATTATGCTGATGCCTCTCACCCGGTTCTTCATATCGAATGTCGGCGGTATTAAACGAGTTTAAAAACACCGCTTCTTCACCTTCTTCTAAAGTGAAATTATACGCGATGAAGAGATTTCTGTTTCCGTCGATTGCAATGGAAGGATATTCTATCTTTCCCAATTCTTCATCGGTATATCCCGGCAGGTGAAATTTCCCGGTAAAGTAGAGATCATCTTTAAATTCAACCATGTGTTTATTACTGTGGCTGTGATTGTGGTGACCTTCATGGCCGGAAAGGGATTCTGGCTTAAGCACTGTTATTATAAGAAGAACCAGCATATACACGTTTTGCATTTTAAAAATTACCATGCAGTATTCCTTTCTCTTAATCTTTATAATGAATCCATATCGGACTCGACCATGCCATCCCGGGAACAGGGTCAGCATACGTTCTGCCCGGATATTCATCGGCCTGGATAACTCTCACATAATACATGCTGTCACCCGAAAAATCTTTATCCGTATATATAAACTCCGATATATCATCCTCCGGTCGATCCGAATGCAGAGTGAAATATTCATTGCCATTGTACTTTATTAGGTGAACGCTTTCGATGATACTGGTACCGCCGACCCGTACATGAAATTCAGGCGGTTTATTGGTTTCATAGGTACTCCCCATGTGATTGCCGTCGCCTGTAAAGTGGAGATAAATTCTTGTACCGGAGGTTGCGTAAGTTCTTCTATGAGAAAAAGAATGCCAGATCCTTTCCCTCGAATTTTCCTCAGCTAATACGGCAGCTAATCCACCTGCGTGCCGGGTATGGATAGTATAAGCATTCGAACCGGGTTGCCCCAAATGATTATCGGATGATCCTATCAATCCAATTTTATGACCTCTATGCCAGGCGTACTGATATGACCAGGGATTGTCGATACCCAGTTCAAATCGTTGAGGATCGTCATTGGGCGGAAGAAGAAAGCGATTGTTCCATAAAGAATATATTTCCCCAATCCTTCTATAATGATTATTGATCTCACTCCACATTTTATGATCTTTAAAAGGCCACATTATGTGCGGTATAGTCAATGCCGGACTCCCCTGTTCATCTAAGGCACCCCAAAGATCGGTCATTGATTCGTGATGGTGAGAACTAAAATGTTCATTCCCTCTATCTTTATATAAAACAACATGATGTCCTTCCGATGCCGTCCATTCATATGCATAGAACGTCGTAAATTCACCCGGCTCATAGAACGAATCGGCGATTCTTTGAATTTCCTTCCACGCTAAACTATCGAATACTTCAGCATCGTGTTCAGATGCCGAAGCGAAATCAAGTCTTGCGACATCTCTCACGTATCTATACGCATCCTCCTGCGTTGTAAAATTACCTCTGTGATCTCCGCCGAGATTATCCGCCCAGCTCTCGCTAAAGCCTGTGTTTCCTGTTCCCGTTCCGGTATGGAAATGTGTATCCCCGAAATATCTACGGTATTGAGGATCGTTATCCCATACATATGTGTAATGTGTATATGAAGAGAGAACACCGTCTGTTGCGGAAATCTTTTGAAATCCCAGACTATTATACGATAAATCATTGATTACAATTATACCCGAATCGGCGGTTGTAAATGTATATTCTTCCGGATGTGTAACTTCAGGGTCGGTATAGGTAATGGTAATAGTGTTATTATAGTTAATTGCACGATTTCCGAATTTATCGAGCATAATTATCGCAGCATCAAATTTTTCTCCTTGAGCAACATCCGCCGGTGCAACAACAACTATGGTAGCGGCATTTTGGGGAGTGATAGTTATTGCAGGTTCGTGTTCGATAGCTATCCATGGAGATTGACCCGATTTTCTCCACTGCGCTCGAATCGATGTTTCTCTCGCTAAATTTTGCATCCTGCCATAATAATGCAAATAAATTCTTTCTCCGGGATAAAATACAGACTCTTTTATTTCACATTGGATAATTCCTCCTGCAACACCATACAACTTCATATTTACATCTGAAGGCATACTTGAAGTTGCATCGACATAACCCATTAAATCTCTCGATTCTATTTGCGGTCTGTCCCACAAAAATCCTGCGGTCTCTCCATATCCAACCGGAATTTCAATTCTAAATCCGCCACCGGTTTTAAGTGTATCTTCTCCTACGGTAAATTCAAATATTAGATGCTGATAAGATTCAGCCAGCGCAGTATCCAGATTAACAGTCAAAGTAGGTTCACTTAATGCTTCCTTATTATCTGAATGTGTATTAGCTGAATTTTTGTCATTGTTGCGAACATAAACCTCAAATTCCGCTACGACGGGCAAATGATCCGATGCCGGTGTTTGAATTGTATACGCATTAAACGGTTCAAAATAGAGATCGGATTGATCCATGTTGCCGGTAGGCTCCGGATAGAGAATATAATCTATCCTTCTTTTAAAGTCCTCTGTATGAAAAGTCAACCCCGGTCCGTCACCGGCTTTTTCCCATGCATCCCGAAACGATTCTTTTAACGTAGAGATTACCTTGCTTTCAGGTACATCGTTAATATCTCCGAGGAACAACATCGGCATTTCTTTATACTTTGAAGCGATCGAAAGTATTTCCTCAACGCTAATCATTCGTTCGGTATCGTCCGGCCGGTGATCTAGGTGGGTATTCATCACAAGGAGATTATCCTGTCCGTATTCCACAACAACATACAGTAAAGCCCGATGTTCACCTGTTTGTTCAAAAGTATAGGGATGATTATGTTTCTCAATGATCGGATAGCGGGAGAGGAGACCGTTCCCGTACTCACCCCCTTGAAAGGGAATAGCTTTCCCAAATGCAAAATACATACCGGTCAATTCGGAAAGTTTTTCCATGGTATCAATTCTGTCGGTCCGTTCCACTCCTTGATCGACCTCCTGCAAACCGACGATATCAATCTTATGTGTAGTTATAATATCTGCAATCCGGGACAGATCAAATATTCCGTCAACACCGACACCTGTATGAATGTTGTACGTCATTACCCGAATGGTATCAACGGGATGCTGCATCCCATCTCCATATGATTTTGCAGAACATATAATCGCAAGCAGAGCAATTGAAAAAGTTCGCAAAATGATTCTCATTTTATTTAACCTATATCATACGTTTAACATTCGCATGGTCATCCGCTCGGATGGTTTATTTTAACGCAGAGGACGCCGAGTTCGCAGAGTTGTTTTCTATGTCTTCTCTGTGAACTCTACGTTGATAATTATTAACTAATTTAGGGAGACCATAATGAAAATAACAAAACTATTTTGCATATTATGAAGTTGCCTTTAATCCCCCGCCTCAATCAAATCACGGTATGTTATGACCCGAACGTTGTATTTCCGGAGTGCATCATGAAAAGCCGCCGATATCAAAGCTGTAAGTTCGGCCTGGCGATGGTTGCTCATATTTTGCAGTCCGTCCGGATTTAAATCCACAAGGGCGTTCATATCCGGTGTATCATACGCAACATGAGAGACCAATAAACGTTTGTCTCCGGGACGTAGATGAGCGATGATCGAAATCAAACTATCCTGTTTTTCTTCAACCGGAACGGCATATATACCGCTGTCGGATGATTGAATATACGAAGCCGACATTGCCAGTCCGTATTCATCTGCAAGACGTTCGGTCAACGCGCTGAGTTCGGATGTGCTGACCGCAGTTCCCATGTGATAATCCACATAATCGATGCGCAATCCCGAATTCAAAGCACGCTCGATCTGTGCCCGCAATTCAATTTCCACTTCGTTGAGGTCGGGTTCGTTCTCGAGGAACAATGCGGTCGTCGGAAAGAAATGACCGTCTTCGTCGACAAGCGTGGGCACGGCACTTTTACCGGCTACCGGGCCCCATTTATAATATTTCCATTCCGAATTCAATGTGAGATGGACCCCGGCAGAAACCTCCGGATGTTTCTTCAACAGATCCACCGCTTCCTGATACCACGGACAGGGAAACATTACCGATGTGGAGACCGGTACTCCGCTCTCGATAACTTTCTTCGCTGCCATATTCACGGAATGAGACATACCGAGATCGTCGATACGTATGAGAAGAACAGGGTTATCGGTATCATCGGCAGGAGGAATCTTTCCGACACTGTCGGAGTAGATACCAAAAAGAATAATAAACGTACAAATAACAATACTACTAGCTAATTGGGGTTTCATTCCAATACCCTTCAAAAAAATTCTAATAATTTTGCTCCCCGATGGCTATCGGGGTATTGCCTTATTTTGTAAACATTCCTCAATAAATCTTCCTCAACTCCGCCCCTCTGAAATAATGCTTCAGAATATCTTCATACGAATATCCCTTCGCCCCCATAACCGCGGCACCGATCTGGCATAAGCCGACACCGTGTCCCCATCCCGCGCCGGTAAGTATAAATTCCTGCGGTATGCCGTCGAATTCATTTTCCTTATCGATAACAAAAGCGGCGCTGTAGAGGTGTGAAGCGGAAAGCGTTCGCCGTATCTCGAGCTCTTTTCCGATCGTTCGTGTTTT
>PWJF01000366.1 GCA_003560935.1 Ignavibacteriales bacterium | reverse complement strand
GTTATCGAAATCCCATTTTGTCGGCGTGTCGTTAATGGCAATCACGGGGTAGAGGAGCTCGCCTGCATCTGCCATCGCGCGCAGCCGCTTGACGCCGGTTGTCGTCTCTTCGGTACCGCCGATGACGCCGTTTTCGGCAAGCTTTCTGTATTTATTGTGAAGGGTGAAGATAAGATCCGCGCCGTCGTCGAGTGTGAGGTTAGGCTCAAAGTCGATCGTGCGGTCGATTGCCCAGTAGAATTCTTTCACATCCATTCCATGCCACGCAAAAATGGAGTAGCCGTCATCGGCAAGCGCTGCGGCGACCGCATCGTTTGTCGACAGCGGATTACATCCGCTCCAGCTTATTTTTGCACCGGCCGCTTCAAGAGCTCTCACCAGTACGGCCGTTTCTTTGGTAACGTGAAGACAGCCGGCAATTCGGTAACCGTTGAGCGGTTTTGTCTTTTTATATTTTTCGATGAGCGACATCATCACGGGCATGCGCGATTCCGCCCATGCGATGCGCTTGTGACCCTCATCGGCGAGTTTCAGATTCGCTACTTTGTATTGACCTTTTTTCTGATCCATGGTACTCCTGAAAATATTATGAAACATTATAGTAATGATTTAAACTTGTCGACGAGATCGAGATGTTCCCATCGGAAATCATCGTCGTTGCGTCCGAAATGTCCGTATGCCGCCGTCTTTGTATAGATCGGCCGTTTCAGTTCGAGACGTTCGATGATGCCTTTCGGCGTGAGATCGATCTCTTTTTGAATGAAACCGGCAATTTCGTTATCGGGTTTCTTTCCGGTTCCGTAGGTGTGAACATAAATACTGAGCGGCTCTGCAACGCCGATCGCGTATGATAACTGAATTAAGCATTCGGTCGCAAGACCCGCTGCGACGATGTTCTTTGCAAGATGCCGTGCTGCGTATGCCGCGCTGCGATCGACTTTAGACGGATCCTTACCGCTGAATGCGCCGCCGCCGTGCGGTGCGCGCCCGCCGTAGGTATCGACGATGATCTTGCGTCCGGTCAATCCGCTGTCGCCGTGCGGACCGCCGATCTCGAATTTACCGGTGGGATTAACGTGATAAATAGTTTTATCATCAAGCAGGTTTGCCGGGATTACTTTTTTAACGACGTGTTCTATCACATCGTTCTTGATCTGTTCCTGACTTACTCCGTTATCGTGTTGTGTTGAGATAACAACGGTGTGGACGCGCCTTGGTTTTTTGTCATTGCCGTACTCAACCGTTACCTGCGATTTAGAATCGGGACGAAGATAGGGCATCAGACTGTTTTCTTTTTTTCGAACATCAGCAAGGCGTTCAACGAGGCGATGCGCATAAATGATCGGCATCGGCATCAGCTCGTCGGTTTCGTCGTTTGCGTATCCGAACATCATACCCTGATCGCCCGCGCCGCCGGTATCGACGCCCATTGCAATATCTTCCGATTGTTTATGGACGGTAAGAAGCACCGAACACGAATCGGCGTCGAATTTATAATCGGATTTTGTATAGCCGATATTACGAACTACCTCCCGCGCAATTTTCTGAAAATCAAAGTGTGTCTTTGAATTTATCTCACCGCCGATGAGGATAAGTCCGGTGGTGACAAAGCACTCACATGCAACGCGCGAATCGGGATCTTCACGAAGAGCCGCATCGAGTACGGCGTCGGAAATCTGATCGCATATCTTGTCCGGATGTCCCTCCGAAACAGATTCTGAAGTAAATAAAAATGACATAACTCAATAAGCTCCGATTGGTATAAGTGATTTATATATATAAAAATAATATTTATGAATTGAATTCGGGACCATTGCTGAAGTCGATCTCGGAAGAATCGCCCAGGTTGATACGCTTGTAATTACCTTTTACAAATGCCTCGTTACCGATGATAGATCGGTCGAGAAGCGCCTGTTCAACACGCGAACCGGTACCTATTATAGAATTTTTGACAACGGATTCGCTGACAACACTATTATCTGCGATAGTTGCGTACGGACCGATTACCGATTTACTAACCGATGCCGATTGTGCGATAAACACGGGCGGGATAATGACATTACCGTCCTTTGCACTCTCTGCAATGAACGATACTTTATCAAGAAGGTGACGGTTTGTCGACAGCATCGTTTCGGGCTTGCCGCAATCATACCATCCCTCGACCGGAAAGGTTGTCATCTCATGTCCGCGATCAATCATTATCTGCAAAGCATCGGTGAGCTGAAATTCACCCCTGGTTCGAATGTCTTTTCGTATCATCTCTGCAAGACACTCGGTAAGCAGGTCCGGATCCTGAATCAAGTATAACCCCACGAGAGCGAGATTACTGACCGGCTCTTGCGGTTTTTCTACAAGTTTTGTAACAATATCATTTTCAGTAACCGCGACGCCGAATCTGCGCGGATCGTCGACGGTCTTAACGCCTAATGAGGATTCTTTCTTCTTGAGAACGTCTTTTAATTCAACATCGAATACGGTATCACCGAGGATTATAAAGAGCGGATCGTTCTTAAATGTATCTTTTGCCATATGTATCGCATGACCTAATCCACGGCGTTCTTCCTGGTAAATAAAATCGAGTTCTATGTCGTAATTTGTCTCAAGATGGTTACGGATACGATCGCCCAGATATCCCACTATAATAGTGGCTTTTTTTATACCATCTTCAACAATTTTGTCCATTATATGGGCAATAATCGGTTTTCCGGCGACGTTGAGGAGTACTTTCGGATGCGTATACGTATGAGGCCGGAGTCTGCTGCCGACACCGGCGACCGGGATTATGGCTCTCATGTTCAGTTGAAACGATAAATGACTGGATGAGCTGATAATTAAACGTTTTGATTGCATTAAATATACTAATGATATAACCAATAATCAAATAATAATGTTCAATTTACGCTATTATTGACTATAGTTTCTATAATTACTATTTTAAAAAAAATGACCCGAATGTATGAGTAAATCCACTCCGAAGAATAAAGAATCGAGTCGTTCATCCGCCCGTCGTAAACGCGACCACGTAGATATTGTGTTAAGTAAAGATGTTGCCTTCTGTGAGAAAACAACCGGTTTTGAAAACATCGATTTTATACACAACGCTCTGCCGGAAATAGATTATAAAGAGATTGATAACACTACTGTTTTTTTGGATAAAAAAATACAGGCACCGTTGTTAATTTCATGTATGACCGGTGGATTTACTCGCGGTGAATCGATCAACCGGCTGCTTGCATCGGTATGTGAGGAGTTATCGATAGCAATGGGTGTGGGAAGCCAACGACAAATGCTGGACGATGCAGCGCGCGATAAGAGTTTTCGCGTGGTTCGTGAGATTGCATCGAACGTGCCGCTTCTCGGTAATATAGGAGCAGTGGAAGTAGCCCGGCTTACAAAAGACGAATACAGAATCGATGACTTTCACCGGTTGGTGGATGCAATTCGAGCGGATGCGCTTGTCGTTCATTGTAATCCTCTGCAGGAGTTAATGCAGCCGGAGGGGAATACAAATTTCCGCGGTGTACTCGATGGTATTGCACTTCTTGTCGAACAATTGCATTGTCCCATTATTATAAAAGAAGTAGGCGCAGGTATTTCGGATGATGTGGCGCGTCGTGTTCTTTCTGTAGGTGTTAAGCACATCGATATTGCCGGCGCCGGAGGTACAAGCTGGTCGGGGATTGAAATAATCCGGAGAAAGAATAAAACGGGTTCTACGACATACTGGGACTGGGGGATCCCCACCCGTGAATCATTACAGATGGTGAACGCGTTGCGTCCGGAATATCCGGCATTACAGATCATCGCATCGGGAGGCATTAACGACGGTGTCGCCGCGGCAAAAGCAATTGCGCTCGGAGCGGACGTGGTCGGTGCGGCGCGCGTATTTCTTGAAGCAGGTGTGCGGGGAGGTAAACGTTCACTTAAGAAAACGATACATTCCTGGATTGAAGATATCAAGCGTGTCATGTTTCTCACCGGAGTACGATCTGTCAGCGAACTGCAACGAGTTCCGATAAAAGATCGATAACAAAATCTGGAAAAATAAAATAACGATTATATGGATAAATTCGACCAAACTATAAAACGGTATCGTTCTGAAATCAACAAACACATGTCGGGTCTCCTGACCAAGCGAGAACCGGTCTCGATGTACGAGGCGGGCAGGTATGTGCTCGATGCCGGCGGGAAAAGGGTACGGCCCCTCCTTACATTGTTTTCGTGTGAAGCGGTCGGCGGTAAGTGGGAAGACGCTTTACCGGCGGCTCTTGCCGTGGAGATACTGCATAATTTTACTCTCGTACACGATGATATAATGGATGCGTCGGATTCGCGGCGCGGCAGAACGACGGTTCATAAGAAATGGAATGACAGCGTCGCAATTCTTGTGGGCGATGCGCTTATTGCCGTTGCATATCATTCACTGCTCGAAAGCAAAAGCGAACGGCTCGGGGAAATAACGCGTTTATTTACAGATGGGCTGCTTGAGGTGTGTGAAGGACAGACATACGATATGGAATTCGAACACGCAGATAATGTCGGTGTCGAAAATTACTTGTTGATGATCGAGAAGAAGACCGGCGCGCTGCTCAGGATGTCGGCAGCGATCGGCGGTGTAATCGGCAATGCAGACGCGGAGCAATTGAAAACGTTACAGGATTTCGGCACATTTCTCGGCT
>PWJF01000393.1 GCA_003560935.1 Ignavibacteriales bacterium | reverse complement strand
ATTATACGAAAAATATCCACGCATTTGCCCGGAGATTCTATACGCGAGCACATCGATCAATTTGACGACCGGAGTTACATCGCATCGTTTTCGGACAAAGAGATTACCCAGCATATTGAATCGATCCAGCATAGTCACCGGTCGGGTGCAGCCGTCACCATGCACCACACACACCATCATGCATTTTCGGAACTTACTATTATTGCGCTCGACCGTCCGTATGCGTTATCCGACTTTTGCGGCATCCTTACCGCACACGATGCAAATATCATCGACGCAAATATATTTACCCGGTCGGACGGCATCATCATCGATAAATTCCGTGTGGTGGATTTCGTCACCGACTCCGCACTTTCCGACGAGACATGTAATGCAATCAAAAAAAAACTCGACGATCTTGCCGGCAATGCATTGACGGATATCGAAAAACTCATCGAACGGCAGCGAAAGAAATGGAAGCGCAAGTTATCGAAAAATAAAAACGACAATCATCCGATACGTGTTACATTCGATTCAACACCGCATCATACGATCATTGACGTGTACGGGCCCGACATTCTCGGAATGCTTTTCGTGATCACGCGAACTCTTTCAGAACTCGGATTGAATATTCATTTCGCAAAGATCGCATCCCGGGTCGACGGGATAGTCGACTCATTCTACGTTCTCACAGAAAGCGGTGAACGCATCCCGGAGAAACGGTATGACGAGGTTCGGCAAAGGATCGAGGATGCACTGCAGCCATTACTTCCCACCGCACATGAGAGGAATTAATTGATCAACATCCAACAGGATATACTCCCGGAGAAAGAACGTCCTATCGGTGTATTCGATTCGGGTATCGGCGGTCTGACCGTTGTCCGGTCAATTATAAATAAACTACCGAAGGAACACATCGTGTACTTCGGCGATACCGCCCGTGTCCCATACGGACCAAAATCGGCGGAAGTGGTACGAACCTATGCAAAAGAAGATACCGATATTCTGCTCAAACATAACGTAAAATTGATCGTTGTCGCGTGCAATACCGTATCGTCCGTTGCACTGGACGTAGTTCAAAAAAATTCCCCCGTTCCAGTTATCGGTGTCATCGAACCGGCGGCCGGAATAGCGGCACATACTTCAAAATCTAAACGCGTGGGCGTCATCGGAACACTGGGTACCATTGCGAGCTGTGCTTATACAAGCGAAATCCGTCATCACGATCCGGATATTACAATCGAGGGGCAACCGTGTCCGCTCTTTGTTCCCCTTGCCGAGGAAGGATGGGATAACCACGATGCCACCCGCCTTGTTGCACGCGAGTATCTGGCGCCGTTAATAGAGAAAGGAATCGACACCCTCGTGCTCGGATGCACGCATTATCCGATACTGAAAGATATCATTGCCGAAGTGACCGGTCCCGCCGTCACATTAATCGATTCCGCCGATTCAACGGCAGACGCGGTTTTACATCTTTTACAGTCGAAAGGTCTCCTGCGAAACAACGATATACCGCCAGAATATGTATTCTATGTGAGCGATGTCCCGCACAAATTCCGTGAAATCGGTGAGCGATTTTTGGGGAGAGAATTGAGAAATGTTGAGAAAATCGGGAATATTCATATTACTTGACAAAAAGTAAAAAAGTTGACTGAAGTTTGGGAATAAAGATATGCGTTTCTGTAGGTCGAGCAGGACACCCGACCTACAGAAGCTGCAACAAATTATTAATACCTCAACCGCACATTCACTTCGAAATGTCTTCCCGGCATCGGGTAATGCTGAATAACCTGATAATCGGCATTAAAAACATTTTTTACATCCAGACTTACAATCGCAGACATGGTACCGAGATTAACGGTATAATCGCTTCTGATATCGAACAGGAAGTAGCCGTCAACATGATCGTCGTTTGCTTCGGTTGTGTAGCGTTTGCTGTTGTAGCGCGGGTACACGGATAGCCTGAGACCTGCCATATCGTATCCTATCTCACCGGAAAATAGATGATACGGAACATAAAGCAATTGCGATGAAGTTTTTTCGCCGGTCGTTTCGTCGGTCACAAATTGTCGTACATCCTGATAGGTATATGAAGCACTCAATCTGACGGGATACGAATGAGGCCGCCACCGCACATCAAATTCAAATCCGTCGGCATGTACCTTGCGAAGATTCACCGGACTCCATATCCAGGTTTCGGGATCGGGTACCCATATAATGCGGTCCTTTGCCCGAATGGAGAAGAAGCCGGCATCGAGCATCAATCCGTCTATAAACGGAATCTCCCACCGGATCCCGGCGTCATAGCCGATTGATCGCTCCGGCACGAGTTCCGGGTTGCCCGCCGACCATTCATCCACCCAGTACATATCGTTCAATCCCGGCGCTTTGAAATTCCTTCCCATCGAACCTCTGACAAGGAATCGATCGTATGCAAACGGCTGTACCGTCATACCGATTTTCCACGTTAATTCTTCGTATAATCTGCGGTCTCTCTCTGCCCGATTATTCGAGAAACGATCGTAGCGAAGCGATGGGAACAGCGTCGTTCGAATATTTCCCACTTCAGGTGCACTCCATTCCCCGCTAAGGTACGCAACCGTATTGACCCGCTCTACGTCATCCGCCAGTTCATCGGCATCAATTTTTGCATCGCTGATTTCTCCGCCGAACGTCATCAACAAATCGGACGTTAGTTGAGTATTCACATCGAACGTCGCACCGAACTGGCGGGTAACCGATCTGCTCGAAATGTCAAATGCGGGACTACTATACAACAAGTCGCTGTAAATCATGAAAGGTCTGAACGTAACGAGCACATCCTCGCCGATCACACGGGATACTGAAACCGCCGTGTGCAGATGTTCATCTTCCTGCCGGCTGCCCGGGGTGGGAAATGATAACGAACCCGGCGTTCCCAGGTCTTTTTGCGAATACCGCGCAAAAAACCTGAGGGTCGTTTCATGATCGATATGCACATAACCGTCCAGTGTGGCAAAGCTCTGCACATAATCGGCATTCTCCCGTATCGACTGCTCATCGTTGTTAAAGGTATCGACAAACCTGAAATCACCGTCGGATTGATCCCTGCCGAGTCCGAACGACAGATCGAATGAAGATGTGTTAATCCGGCTTTGTACGTTGATCCGCCGCAAACCGAACGAACCTCCGCCTGCCAGTATATCCACAACCGGGCGATCGTATCCCGCACTTCGTGTGATAATGTTTATCACTCCGCCCATTGCATGATTGCCGTAGAGCGACGATGCACCGCCGCGTGCGATTTCGATTCGCTCGATACCGCTTAAAGAAATTGTGCTCAAATCGACGAGTCCGTTTTGAGGCGAATTGATCGGAATACCGTTCAACAAAACGACCGTTTGGTCCGCAGCAACGCCGCGAACCGACAGTGTGGTCAACGCAGCTCCGGCACCGTATCTTCGCAGCGTCACCGGTTCGGAACGTTCAAGCGCATCTCCGAGTGTTATGCCTCCCCGCCGCTCGAGATCTACGCCCGTTATAGCCGTAACCGGAACGGGTGATCGCCACAAAGGCAATTGTGTACGCGTAGCCGTAACGACGATCTCATCGAATGCAACGTGGCGAGAGGGCTGCATCTCCGTATGCATTGTATCCGCATCGATTTGACCGGCAATTCCGGTTGCACAATATATAAAAAATAAAATTATGAACGAGAGGCATGTCAACCTCATGCTGAAATAATATATAAACCGCATTATTTACACTCCACGTATAAATTTAAAATTAGTGTTTTACCGGCAGTTCCTGTGTTCGTAATACAGGAACCCACCGTTGTGCCAAGGCATAGCTGCCGAACAGCAAAGTCACATAAACGATATCACCCGTCAGTGCATTACGGAAAAAAGGAACTGCCGCAACGTAGCAGGAGATCAATCCTTCGATTGTTTTCGGATACATCGTTCCCATCGTCCAGACACCGAAGTTCGTAACAATGAAAAACAGAATTGATCCTGAAATAGTTGCGATCGCTATCGGCGCGACACGTTTTCTGTTTTGCAGCAGCATACCGATTCCGACCATTGCAATGAGACTTGCATACACAAATAGCATTGTACTGTGAAAACCGATAACTACATCGCTGATAAACATAGCACCGATCGGAATAATAAATGCAAGACGTTTATCAGTGATATAGGCGCCGGCAAAAAGCGCGATTGCCGTGAGGGGTACAAAGTTCGGCGGATGAGGCAGGAAGCGGAATAAAGCGGCGACGCCAATGATGGCAACGATGATGAGAAGTTTGGTTTTGTTCATGATGGTTCTCCGTATTGTATGTTAATAGTTCAGGGTTAATTGTTAATCGTTTATAAGTAAATCACAAAAACTAAACCGGTCTCTTTTTTCGATATCTCCTTTAGTAAAACGCACCGGATGTTTGAAACCCGGTCCGTCATAGACAAACGTATGGAATTCACCGTTCTCGCCGCATGGATCTACAGCTTCGGGCAGCGAATCGATAAATGTTTCTTCGATTGTAGTACCCAAATATGATTCGTGTAATTTTTCCGTATCGATACAAACAATGACCGACTTATATCCGTTATGTAGAAAATCTTTCAAGAGTAGTGTGGTATCTTTTTTCCATACGGGATAGATGGATTGTAATTGTGTATATGCAACAAGGTTTTCGCGGTACTCTCTGACATCCTCAAGAAAGACAT
>PWJF01000103.1 GCA_003560935.1 Ignavibacteriales bacterium | reverse complement strand
TGGGCGTGGGATTGAAGCTGATACCGATGTTCGGACTTTCGCATAATTATTCGACGCTGCCGGCAAAGATCGCCTTCGTACTGGTCAATCTCGGATTGCTCGGCACAAGCATTGAATGGTTTATGACCGGACCGGCATGGCTGCTCAATACATATATCGTATTTCTGATACTCGGAATTCTTGCTTTCATCGTGCAAATAGTACTGATACTGAAAAACCGTCTCAAGCTGACGCTCGATATCGGCATGAAGCATTCGGTCGTAGCGTTCGGCTATGCCGTCATCGCAACGTTCGTCGGCGGATTGCTTGCGTTTTCATCGCCGCACGATGAAGCCATCCGCGAATCGACCGTGCTCATATACGGATTGATAATCATGGTCGGATTCTTCTCGATGCTGATCATCGGTCAGATGTATAAGATCGTGCCGTTCCTTGTATGGTTTCATACGTTCAGCGACCGGGCGGGAAAAGAGAAAGTACCGATGTTAAAAGATCTGTTCAGCGATTCGATTGCATCGATGCAGTTCTGGATATTGAATGCAGGCATTCTTGTCATGATAGCGGGTACATTGATTGTTCTACAAACGGTGCAGTTAATAGGATTTGCACTTTTTACGATAGCGGCAATCATGTTTGCATATAATATCGGAGACGTTTTTTACATACGGATACAACATGATAACGGAAGAAAACGTACGTAACGCATTATACTCGGTCATCGATCCCGAGCTCGGCATCGACGTCGTCAATCTCGGCCTGATATATGGTATCGATATTGACGGCAACAGCGTCACCGTTACAATGACGCTCACGACACCGGGCTGTCCGCTGCACGAAAGCATGAGCAGCGCGGTCTATAACGCAATACGAATGATCGATCCCGAAAAGGAAGTAAAGATCAACCTCGTCTGGGAACCGCCGTGGACACCCGAGCGATTGACGGATCAGGCGAAGGAGATGTTGGGATGGTAGCGGTGGAGAATCGGAGAGGGGGAGAAACGGTGAAACGGAGAATGGGAGATTGATTGAATGCATGGATGCATGAAGTATTGATAGGTTGAATGATTGATTGGATGATTGGTTGTGTTTCGAGTTTACAGTTTTAAGTTTACAGTTGACATCATATAAAATAATAAATATAAAAAATCGAAATTTATAAAAGGAGAAAACAATGTCAGGATGTTCACACTCAAAAGAATTACAGGCTGTAGTCGGTACGGCAGAAGAAAAACCGGAAATATTAAAAACTGCCCCGGCTGAAAAAGTGATCGAGCTCGACGTACGTCCCATCGTTGCAGGCGGGAATAAACCGTGCGGAGGGATTAACGATGCGATAATGCAATTACGCGACGGCGAAATATTGCACATCATCAACTCGTTCCAGCCCGGTTCGCTCTATCAGCGTCTCGAGCAACAAGGCTACACCCACTGGACGGAGCGGGATGGGGAGGATTGGCATGTATGGTTCTACAAATCCTAATATCTAAGCTCGAAATCTTAAACAAATTCAAATGATCAAATTTTCAAATTCACAAAAGATTGAGATCAACTGTTTTGAATTTCGGATTTTGAATTTAGAAATTGTTTAGTATTTAGGAAATTAGGATTTAGAGCTTATGTCTAATCACCAGCCCTTCCAAAAATCCTACATCTACACCGCGCTCTGGCTGGCGATAGTCGGCGGGTTTTCGCTCGGCGCTCACATCGCGATGCCGATGGGCTTCGGGTGGAATCTGCCCCGGTTTTATCAGATATGGGTGCAGACGCACGGTCATATGCAATTGCTCGGGTGGACCGGATTATTTATCATCGGCGTGAGTCTGTACTTCATGCCGCGGTTTGTGAAAGTACCGCTCCCGTATCAACATCTGACGAAGTATATACTTATTTTTATTACGACCGGATTAATTCTTAAAACCGGAGCGTTGTTTACCATTCCGTATCTTGAAGCGGGTACAACGACATCCCTCCTCACAGTTCTCGTACAACTCAGCGCGTTTCTGGAAATGGCGGGAGTATTCGTTTACCTGTTTGTTCTTATCACACTGTTTAAACGCAAGCCGCGTAATTACGAGGGTCTGAAATCGGTGCAGCCGTTTTTCGCACTTATGGTTGCCGGATTCTTTTTATTCTCTACTCTTCACGCGATTCAATACATCGCGTTCGATGTGACCTCACGAATGCCATGGAGCTCATTTTCTATCGATATATTCATCTTACTCGTTTTGTTTCCGGTCGCATTCGCGTTTTCGGTAAGAACGTTTCCGCTGTTCATACAGATACCCCCCTTCAGAGTCTCGTTTTTTTGGTTCGGCGTTATGTATGCAGTATGTGTCGCAATATATCTCGCCGGTACATTTTATGAAACTCCTTTCCATCTTGATATAGTTGCGAAGATTTTTATCTCGTGCGTAATACTCATCTTAATTTATCATTTAAAATTAATTCCCAAAATGTTATTATCTCCCCGGCGGTTCATGGTACGGTACTACGGCGAAAAATATCTCAAGGACCGCATCGACAGCGGCGCGTTTACGAAGGCGCGTCCGGGTTATTACGATTACGGACAGTACGGACGGTTCGAGCTGTTGATTTATTCCGCATATATCTGGCTGATAATATATGCAGTGCTCGAATTATTACGAAGCATATCGCAGCTCACTGCACTATCGCTCCCGTTCGGACACGATCCGGTGCGTCACGTTTTTCTGCTTGGCTTCATTACGATGCTCATCTTCGGGATGGCGCAGCGCATGTTACCGGGCTTTGAGAAGAAAAAAGGTTTGTGGTCGCGTAGTATTGTAACGTGGACATTTATACTTGGAAACCTCGCCGTGCTTGGGAGAGTGCTGCCGATACTTGTTCCGCAGCGGTGGTTTGGGGAGATTCCCGGAATTCATGAATGGCTGATGTACGGATTCGGGATGTCGGGAATTTTTGCTATCGTTGCGCTGATATTGGTACTTCTGAATTTGTGGAGGACGTTTCGAGGGTGATGTTTTGAGGGGAGCATTGCTTCCTTATTCTAAAGCTGCAGCGCGGCTCCAGCACTTTAAGTTGAAAAGTTATCAATTTTTCCATATATAGCTTATAAGATATCTGGAGAATCCCATGCAACCACACATCCACGGCGTGCTCGAAACATGCATCTACGTCTCCGATCTCGAGCGGACGAAACGGTTCTACCGCGACATTCTCGGTATTCAGGTTCACAACGAGCTTGAGGGAAGACACGTATTCTTCAAAACCGGCTCATCGATGCTCATGGCATTTATTGCAGAGGAAAGCCACCGCGGGAAAACACTCCCGCCGCATGGTGCCGAAGGGGATATACACCTCGCATTGAACATTAAACGCAGTGATCTTGATGCGTGGAAAGTACACTTACAGAAACACAATATAGATATTGAAAGCGAATATGCCTGGGGAGACAAGGGGGTGTCACTTTATTTCCGGGATCCTGACAATAATCTCGTTGAGCTTGTCAATCCGGAGATCTGGGGGATTAATTTAAAGAATGAATAGTCACCGGGGTGCCGGAGCGGATCTTCTACGTGTTCTCAAAATATTTTCTTGCTTCACGGATCAATTCATCTACCCTATACGGTTTTTTCAGTATTGCCGTCGCCCCCATATCCTTAAACTCCGTACGTTGATCGGTCTTTAAGAACCCGCTGACCACTATAATTTTCGTATCGGGATTCGCCTGCCGGATTTGCTTGAATACTTCCCGTCCGGATAATTTCGGTAAGCCGGCGTCGAGTATGATCCCGTCAATCTTATCCCGGTTGTCGTTATAGAGACTTATCGCCTCTTTTCCGTCCTTCGCACGCAATACGGTATATCCGCTTCGCTGAAACTCTTTCGTCAATAGATCGCGTAAACCGCTTTCATCCTCGGCAAGCAGCACCGTACTTGATCAGGCGCTCTGCTCGGGTATCTCGTTATCGGCAGGTGTGCCGTCAACAGATTGTATGTCAAGTTGATTTTCAATTACCGGGAGATAGATATTGAATGTAGTACCGCACCCGCGCTCGCTCGCGTAATCGATAAATCCCCGATGGTTTTTTATGATGCCGTAGACGACCGAGAGGCCAAGGCCGGTACCTTTGCCAACCGGCTTTGTGGTATAGAACGGTTCGAATAATTTTTTGCCGACTTCTTCATCGATCCCGCAGCCGGTATCGGCAACCGAAACCTGTATGTAGTCACGTTCCTCGGCATCATTCTTAAATTTTTGAATTTCCGTTTTATCAATGGTTTCAACAGAGATTGTGATGGTTCCTTCCTGTTTATCGTTACCCGGATCCAGGATGGCATCCCGCGAATTCAAACAAAGATTTAAAAACACCTGATAGAGTTCTCCCCGGTCACCGATAATAGGCGGGACGTTTTGCGTGATCTCCGTCCTGATCATAACCGATTTATCAAAGGTATTAATCAGGACCGGTACCATCTCATTAATAAGCTGGACAAGAGACATCGGTTTCATTTCGGACTCTTCGATCCGTGCAAATTTTAAAAGTCTCTGGGCAATTTCCATACCTCGGTTCACACCCCCCTCACCCATCTCGATATACTTCTCGCTCGTCTGAGAGAATTTTGTCATCGCGGATGAGACGTCTTTCATCTGCGATTTAATCGTCGAGAGACTTCCCTGGATAATGGTGAGCATATTATTAAAATCATG
>PWJF01000213.1 GCA_003560935.1 Ignavibacteriales bacterium | reverse complement strand
GGATAAGGAACATCGATGCGGTTCCGCCCTCCCCTTCTTCACCGGTGATCGAGTGCGTAAACGAACACCCGTAACAACAGAAATGAAGACGTCTTCCTTCAACGTTCTTTTCCACACCGCCTTTTGCGTACGGTATGCCGCACTGATCGCAAATGATGCTATCGTCTTTTTTCCAGTTAGTTTTCATATCACAAAAATAAAAAAACTCTGACCGGGACAACACGCCAGAGTTTTGTAATCATGTACATAACCAATCGTTTCGACATCACTCCGGTTTTGCCGGTACCAACGGCACAATTCCCCCAAGCCATATCCAGCAGTATACAACGGCAGCAAAAAATCCCACTGTAATCCCGATCTCAACCATTCCTAACGGAATCGACATCTCATGCCAGATGGACGGAACTGCTTCTATAAAACGATTTAACCATAATGCAATCAAAATGAATACACCGAGTATAAATAAAGCCGACGGTGTTTGTTTAATCTTCTTACTGAATAAGAAGACGAGCGGCACAAAATACGCGAGCAACAAAACCACGGTACTGACTATTGACCACGGCTCCTGGTGAAATCGTACAATTATATAGGCTGTTTCTTTCGGTATATTACCGTACCAGATAGTAAGATATTGCGAGAAGACCAACCCGCCCGTGAACATACAAAAACCGAGCATGAGTTTTCCAATATCATGGAATTGCGCTTTATCGATGAGATCACCGACCGGTGTCTTTGTGCGGATAAAATAACCCGCTATCATCATTGCCACGACACCTGAATAGAAACCACTGACAATAAATAGCCAGCCGTAGATAGTGCTGTACCATTCCGGATCGAGCGTCATCAACAGATCAAATCCGACAAACGTGTACAGTACCCCGTACGTAATCAGAAATACAGGCGTCAGCACCTTTAATTTGCTTTGACTGATTCGATATTCTTCTGCGTATCCCTTCCAGTCCCGGCTAAGCCATTCAATTATTCTTTTTGACAGACCCGATTGCATGGAGTCATTATACATGCCATTCTGTTTTAATAAACCGATATCCGGACGGATTGAGATTTTAACATAAAATAAGCTTACAACAGTCATGACGCCGAAATAAAACAACAAGCGTATTGTAAAGAACGGCGGGTTCAACCATACGGCTTTATCGGGAGACGGATTCTGTACCCATGGATAAAGATGCGATTGTACAATCAGGATGAGAAACAGGAGCACAAAGCTAAGGGGGAGAAAGGCGACGAACAGTTCGCCGATTCTCCGGAACTGGTCGCTCCATCCGCCGTTCGTCAGTCTATACACCGCTGCAAATGCAACACCCGCTTGTGCAAGTCCCGTCCAGAATGCGAAATTAACGAGATATACCTGATACACGCGCTGCTTTTCGACACCAAGAAAGCCGCCAATGAGCATTATGAATCCGATTGCCGCAAAGATAATCAACAAAAAACGTAGTGATGATGAAATCTTCGGCAATCTGAGGTCTGATAATCGTTGTGCTAAATCCTGTCCATTCATTCCTGTTGCAAACTCCGGATATGGTTAACAATCAACCATCGTTCATTTGATCTGACATGTTCGTAATATGCGGGCATGATACCTGCTCCGTCTCTGATCACCCAGTACAGATAACCGTCGGTTACATTGAGGAACCTGCCCTGTGTAATATCGGGCGGTGTCTGAAACACCGGAGCAACGGTGCCGTCGCCTTTGCCGCCCGAGCCGTGACACATTCCGCAATGAATGTTATACAGCCGCCTGCCCAGCTCGGCATTTTCCGGATTCCGGGACAACGGATTCTCCAGCCGGTCAGCCATTAATGAATCCCGTATTTCCATCACGTAGCCGGTAACCGGTATGGTTCCTTCGACCGGATCGCGCGGCGACTCCTGTGGTTTGTATGACGGTTGTTCGTGCATATCCGTACGATAATAATGCTCGCCCACCCTGCCGTCATCATGCCGGCAGCCCGAAATAATTAACGTTGTAAAAATGATTATGAGCGTACTATAAAGTATATATTTCATGCGTCGTTATAATGTTAATCTACAAATTGTTCTTTCTTGGAAACGTTGACAACCATTTTCTGAGAATCAATAGCTCCGGTATTCTTTAGCAGCTCACCTACGGCATCGAGTTCGCTCTCATCACCGTAATACTGGATGGCAAAATGATCGCTTGAAAGGCGTTCGTCATATGCATCCTTAATTACGAAATCGGGTAAGCGGGCATTTAGAAATAAACCGGCTATAGTCGCAAGAGCGCCGAATAAAATCGTCAATATATATGCTATTATACCGTATGGCGGAATTGAAAAAAGCGGTTTGCCGCCGACTATAAGTGGATACGATTCCGTAGCATAATACGTTAACGCCCATCCAAGAGCGAAGCCGAATAATCCGCCCAATAATGTAAACATACGAACCGGACTCGGTTTCGGGTGAAGTTCGTGCTCTATATCGTGATGCGGAACGGGAGAGATGACGGTGAATGATCGTTTTTTCGCTTTTTTGAGTTCACGGATTCCGCTAATCAACTCATCGATGGTCGGGTAAATACCTAATATATGCGGTCCTTTATAAGTGCTCATGTCAATTTACCTTTCCGCGGCGGTTCCATAGTTTCCTTTACCTCCCAGTTCGAAACGACCGGCAGCACCTTTGCAAACACCATGAACAGAAAGAAGAACAAAGAAAAACTTCCGATTATAATATATACTTCGGTCATGGTTAATTTATGGAAACCCCACCCGAACGGATTATACTCGTGACTCAAAGACGTCACAATAATCACAAACCGCTCAAGCCACATCCCGATCGATACGCCGATCGAGACGAATAGCAGCCAGAATGTGTTGGTACGATAATTATGCCACCAGAACAACATCGGCATCATAAAGTTGAACAGGAATAATCCCCAGAAGCCCCACCAGTACGGACCGAATGCGCGCCACAGGAACACATCGCCTTTATAAATGTCACCTCCGTACCATGCTATGAAAAACTCTACTGCGTATGCAAATCCAACAACAAAAGCCGTGAATATCATCAACTTTGCAAGACTGGCCAGGTGGTGATCGGTTACGTATGCTTGCAGGTTAAACCATTTTCGCATCGGGATTAGGAGTATGAGCACCATGGCAAGTCCGGAGTGTATAGCACCTGCAACAAAGTATGGGGCAAAAATAGTATCATGCCAGCCCGGAACAACGCTCATTGCAAAGTCCCACGAAACAATACTATGCACCGAGATAACCAGCGGTGTGGCAAGAGCCGCCAGAAATACATACGCCGCCGTATAGTGCCGCCATTGTTGATCGGTTCCGCGCCATCCTAATGCAAGAATACCGTATATTTTTTTCCTCAAACCCTTGAATTTATCGCGCAAGATTGCAACGTCCGGCATCATTCCCAGCAAGAAGAACGTCGAACTCACGGTAAGATACGTGAATACTGCAAAAAGATCCCAGACAAGAGGCGATTTGAAATTCGGAAACATTTCACCCATCTGCGGGACCGGCAGCATCCAGTAAAACACCCACGGACGACCGAGATGGATAAGCGGAAACAATCCGGCTACACAAAGAGCAAAGACGGTCACAGCTTCCGCGCTCCGGTATACAGGTGCACGCCATCTCACCCGGAACAGAAAAAGAATTGCCGAGATAAGCGTACCGGAGTGTGCAATACCTACCCAGAACACAAAGGTGGTAATATACAACGCCCAACCGACCGGGTTGTTTTTTCCCGACATCCCCATACCATAGAAGATCTGAGTCCCCCATCCGTACGCGCCGATCAGTAATCCGATAACGAGTATGGACAATGCTATCCAGTACCCTTTCGACGGCGCCTGCAGTGTGTTGAGGAGTTCTGTATCGGTCTTTGTATATGTAAGATTATATGATGATGGCATCGTATAGTTAGCGTATATTTGTTATCGGTTAATTGTTATTTGTTAATAGTAATATATCACGGAGCTTCAGAACCATTAACCAATAACCATTAACTATTAACTTCTCAAACAACTTCTTCGACAACATCCTTCAGATAAACAATCGCCGGCTGTGTATTTAATTCATTCAGCACACGATAACCGCGCGGACGATTGCGATCACGCAGTTTGTTCACCTTACTGTCCGGATCTTTCAAATCACCGAATACAATTGCATCGGTCGGACACGATTGCTGGCACGCGGTCATCACATCGCCGTCGCGCAATTCGCGTCCCTCAAGCCGGGCTTCCTGTCTCGCGCCCGTAATTCGCTGGACACAGAATGTACATTTCTCCATCACACCTTTCGTCCGTACCGTCACATCGGGGTTCAACTGCCAGTTCAGCGGTGACGGGAAATCATAATCCCACCAGTTAAAACGGCGTACTTTATACGGACAGTTATTTGCGCAGTAACGGGTACCTATGCAGCGATTGTATACCTGCGCGTTTAATCCTTCGGGTGTATGATACGCTGCAAACACCGGACATACAGGTTCACAGGGTGCATTATCACAGTGCTGACATAACATCGGAAGGAATCGACCGTTTGCAGCATCCTCTCGCGCGTCAAAAAATCGTTGTATCTGCAGCCACGATAACTCACGACCGCGGCGTACATCCTCTTTTCCGACAACCGGTATATTATTCTCAGAATAACATGCAGCTACACATGCGCTGCATCCAATACATT